>LVBC01000211.1 GCA_001604265.1 Spirochaetales bacterium Spiro_01 | reverse complement strand
GGAATTAAACAAAAAGCAACACACTCCACCATTTCTGGCGATTTTCCTACCTTTTTGAAAAACTGGATGCAAACTGCTATAGTCACCATGAGGCACGAATGATATGGGCATCACAACTGAACTACTCAATATGAAGTCACTTCTGGAGAGGATGGGAAGCTTTGCAGTCCCTCCCTACCAGCAGCAGTTCCGCTGGCAGGACTCTACCAGCAGCAATATCGTCCTGGATGTCTACAGGGAGAGGAACAGGAGCGCATACCGTCTTGGGCAGATAGTCATCTACAGGAACGAAGAGGGAAAGCTGCTCGTCATCGATGGCTACCAGCGCCTTGTAGCCCTGAAGCTCATTGCGAATGCCGTCTCTCTAAAGTGCGGATTCACAGCAGAACGCGAATACGACAGAGAGAGTGCAAGAAGGATCAGAAGCTCATACCATGAGATAAAGAGGGCCCTGAGGAGTGTGAATATCGATCTCTTCAGGAGCTTCTTCCTCGAGAGGACGGAGATGATCGTCTTCACGACCGACTCGCTTCCAGAGACCTTCCGCTTCTTCGACTCTGCTGTTGCAAGAGGAAAGACACTCGATCCTACAGACCTTCTGAAGGCGTACCACCTGTGTGCAATGAGAGATGTTACTGAAGAGAGGATGGCAGAGACTGCAGAGGTCTGGGAGTCGTACAGCAAGGAGCACCTCAACAGGCTCTTCGAGCTCTGGTATCCGATCAGATGCTGGGCGCTACATAGACCATCGCTCACATTCAGGGATACTGAGATACACGCCTTCGAGGGGGTCCCGGAGGGAACGGAGTACCCCTTTGCAAGGGGTCTGGACAGAGCGCCCTTCTCTCTTACCGAGACGATTGTCGATGGAAAGCGCTTCTTCAGCCTTGTTGCCTATGCATACAGCCTTGAGAAGCAGCTCGATGAGCTTATTGACAGATATGCACCGGGACTTGAAGAGAGAGTCAGGAGAGAGTTCGGCGATAGCGATGTCGGCTCGGTCTACTGCTACTCGCTCTTCAAGGGTCTTCTGTTCCTGTACCTGGACCGCTTTGCCGAAGCCGACTTCGAGAAGGCTCTCGAGACCTGCTTCATCTACTCATTTGCACTCAGGCTGGAGAATCAGGGGATCATATGGAACGATGTGAACGAGTATGTGCTCTTGCAGAGCAGTCTCTTCAATACGATCGACAGGGCGATCGACCCGTATGAGGTCATAAGCTATGACTTCGAGAGGAACCTCTCCGGGATGAGGAATACCAGACAGAAGAATGGTGAAAGAAATCGCCTCATAGAGTTCGACAGGGACTTTTCGTTCCTCAGGGAGGCAGAGTAATGGCAGACCTAACGATAAGGAACATCGCACAGGGAAACGACAGCTATATCATCCCAATATACCAGAGGGCCTTTGCCTGGAGTGAAGCAGAACTCAGGACGCTTGTGAAGGATATCGAGGACCAGAGAGTCAGAGATGAGGATGGCTACTACCTCGGTACCCTGATCGTCTTTCTCAGAAAGGATGGCCTCTTCGAGGTGATCGATGGCCAGCAGCGCCTCACTGCCCTCTTTCTCCTGCTTGCAGCGCTGGGAATGAAGGAGAATGCAGGTCTCCGCTACGAGGCAAGAAGGGAGAGCGAGGAGGCGATGGCGGCTATAAAGAGCGGCAGGGAGTGCGATCCCTCGCATATCTTCGCCAGGGCCTATTCAGTACTTCTCCAGGCCATGGCAGACCTTGTCGGTGACAGCAGTGCCTTCCTCGAATACCTTCTTGCAAGGGTCCACCTTCTCAGAGTCGAGCTTCCAGAGGACACGAACCTCAACCGCTACTTCGAGATAATGAACAGCCGGGGAAAGCAGCTTGAAGCGCACGAGATAATACTCTCCACTCTGTTGGGCTACCTCTCTGACGAGAGAGAGAAGGAGGCACTTCTTCTTATCTGGGGTGCAATCGGCACCTTCGATGGCTATCTTCAGATGGGAATCATGAAGAGAATCTGGAACAGGATGTACTATGGCGATGGCCACTATCCCCTCCTGGATACCGACTATTCTGCCTGGTGGAGGATGATAGTAGGTCACCTGTATGGAGAGAACGAGAACCGCTTCAGGACGATAGACGAGATACTCGAGGAGGAGGATACTCTTTCGATTCCCGAAGCAGAAGTAGTGCGCGGAGACGATATCAACACATCGGTCACCGACTTTCCGCACTTCCTGCTGCTTGGTACATCGCTCTTTCTTGGAAAGAGTCTCGATGGGGATGACAAGCGCCTTCTTCCGACAATTCTCTCGGAGGAAGCTCTCCGTGGAGAGGAGAATGTCAAAGCGTACGCATTCTACCTTCTGAAGCTGAGATTCCTCTTCGACCATTACATTGCAAAACGAAACGAGAATGGAGCCTGGCACATCTCGAAGTATCTCGATGAGCACGAGATCGCACCAGCCTTCCCCTCCGAGGATGGAAAGCTGCTGCTTGAAAGGGAGATGGAGATCATTTCACAGCACCCGGATGCCTTCGACTTCATGTGGCTATCAGAACCAATGAGAAGTCTGATGGAGAAGCCACATATGGAAGCAGGAGAGCTTGCCCGCCTTCTGTAGATGAAAAATGGTGCCAGTTGGATTGGCACCATCTTCATCAGGAACGCTCCATCATTACTACTTTATCAGAGCAGTACCATCCTTGAAGGCGTTGCCGACCTTCCTTCCAAGCTCTACATATGCATTGTTGGCTGCATCGAATGTGATAGGATGGAAGACTGAGAGGTCGATCTTTCCATCCTTGTCGAGAATCCTTTCGTCGGCAGAGATGTTGACAATCTCGCAGACCATGATCTCGCTCTCGTTGTCATAGCTTATGAGGTTGCACTCGAAGGTGAAGGGAAGCTCGTTTATGATCGGAGCATTGACCTTCTCGCTTCTTGTGAAGGTGAAGCCTGACTTCTCGGCCTTCCTCGGCTCCTTGTTCGCAGATACGATTCCGACGTAGTCGCACTGGACAACATGCTCCGAATCGGCCATGGCAATCGTCATTGCCCTGCTCTTGAGGATGTTGGCAGTGGTCCTGTGCCCCCTGTCGATGCACATCGATATCTTCTTGTAGTCGCTCATTCCGCCCCAGGCTGCATTCATCACATCGATATTCCCATCCTCATCGTAGGATGAGATGATCAGAACCGGCTGTGGATACAGATATGCCTTTGCTCCAAGATCCCTTCTCATTGTCCATATCTCCTTTATCTGAGGGAAAAATCCCCAATCAGTTTTATCATTCCCTGGTCGCGAACGACCTTTATGCTCCTATCCGGAAGATAGTCGGTGCAGTGTGCTGAGACGAAGTGGAAGGCCTCGTTCATTATCTGGTCCTTCAGCTCAGGGTCCACATAGTCCAGTGTACTTACTCCGATATTGACGATATATCCCCTGCCGTACTGGGTTCCATAGCCCATCGAGAAGATTATCGTCGCAGAGAAAAGTCCATCGTTTATCGGATTGGAGCCCCTGCCCCTGGGCATCCTCGAGGGATGCAGAGCAAGTCTCTGACCGAACATATCCTCAAGATGCTCGTCTATTCCCCTTTCGAGCTGGGCAAACTGCTCCTCGAGCTTATCCTGTCTTGGATCCATCACCATCTCCCTGAAAATGATCGCATATACGATTGAACATAGTATTACAATTTGTCGAGCATGACCATTGCTGCACGGCGAAATGAAGAGTCTGGACCTGGCAAGTTCTTTCCCTGCTGTCCTTTTTTTGAAAATATATTCATCGAAGGCTGGATATTTATACGAGTTTCTGCATTTTTATGCACTAAACTAGTTGACTATTTGGAGTGATATGCACAAACTATGCATAAATTCGAAATTATTTTGGGAGAATATACAAATGAAGAAGCTTATCGTTGCTCTGGTAATTGTACTTATGGTCACCACCGCACTCTTTGCAGGTGGCGAGAAGGAAGCTCCTGCAGCTGAAGGCAAGAAGTCCTACACCTTCGCAGGCAATGCAGAGTGGCCACCACTTGAATATGTCGACGAATCCGGAAAGGTCGTAGGCTACGAGGTCGAGCTCGTACAGAAGATCGCCGAGGTCCAGGGTGTCGAGATCAAGTACCAGAATGTCGCATGGGACGGCATCTTTGCTGGCCTGCAGGGCAAGCTCTACGATGCAGTCGCATCTGGCGTATCCGTCACTGAGGAGAGAAAGCAGACAATGGACTTCTCTTCTGTCATCTTCCAGGTAACACAGTCCATCCTCACAAAGGTCGAAAGCCCTGACTACAAGAACGAGAAGGATCTCGTCGAGGCCAAGGTGAATGTCGGTGTCCAGATCGGAACCACAGGCGACTTCGCAGCACAGGATGCAGGCATCAAGACAAAGCAGTACGATGCAGTTCCAGAGGCAGTCATGGCTCTTATCAACGGCAACATCGACGTCGTAGTCTGCGACTCCATCGTAGCCAGCGACTTCGTCCTTGCAAACCCGAACTACAAGGGCAAGCTCAAGGTCACAGGTACTCTCGAGAACACCACTGCAGAGGATATCGCAATGGTCGTCAACAAGGGCAACAAGGAGCTGCTCGACCTGATCAACGAGGGCTATGACAAACTTGTCAAGGATGGTACAGTAGACGCACTCAAGAAGAAGTACAACCTTCTGTAACATACAGGATGATCAGCGAGGGAAGGCCTGTCCTTCCCTCTTTTTGCTATAAAGGAATCCAGAATGAAGAAATTTGAAAAGATGCCGGTCGTAGAGGAGAAGAGCTCCCATACGACGATAACGATGACGGATGGTGTTCTCATCCCGAAGAAGGGAAACAAGAGGATCCTCTCCTCCTGGGCCCTGACCTTCACAGGCTCGCTCATCCTCCTGCTCTTTCTCATCATATTCCGCCCCGATCCATACAGGAAGATATTCTTCTTCGTGATCAAGGGCACGCCGACGACCTTCGAGATTACGATCGCCGCAATCATCGGCGCTGTCATCATCGGAACCTTCACAGGTATCGGCTCCGTTTCATCCAAGAGGTGGATCAACGGCATCTGTGGTGTCTACGTCGAACTGATCAGAGGCATCCCTCTGCTTGTCCAGCTGATGTTCCTCTACTTCGCACTCGGCTCGATTATCCACATGGAAGGAAACGTAGCGGCCATCGTCGCACTCTCGATCTGCTTCGGTGCCTACATGGGTGAGATCATAAGGGCAGGTATCCAGGCGATTCCAAAAGGACAGACAGAGGCTGCGACAGCACTCGGTCTTACAAAGGTCCAGACCTTCAGGTACGTCATCCTTCCACAGACGATAAAGGTCGTACTTCCAGCAATCGGCAACGAGTTCATCTCCATGCTGAAGGACTCCTCTCTCGTATCTGTCCTTGCCCTTTCTGATATCCTCAAGAAAGGAAGGGAGTACATCTCCAGGACCTTCCTTTCACTGCAGACGATGCTTATCGTTGCACTTATCTATCTTATTTTCACACTCGTCCTTTCCAGACTGGTAGGACTGATGGAGGAGAGGCTTCACAAGAATGGCTAAGATCGAAATCAAGAATGTATCAAAGAGCTTCATAG
>LVBC01000210.1 GCA_001604265.1 Spirochaetales bacterium Spiro_01 | reverse complement strand
CCCGAGGTGTTCGAGCAGCAGGTTCATCCTCTCCAGTCTTTCTCCCCTGAGGGCCCCAGGTGCCAGGGACTTGTCCCTGTATGAGAAATCATCAAGATATTCGGTTATTTCTGAAAAGCTCCTGAAATGCATGAAGTGAATGATACTCCACTTGGCAAGAGGTAGGCAATCTTTGCGCTTTTATTGACGGAAATGTAATTTTTGTATTGCATATTTTTTGGACAAATCATAACATCTGTTACAAACGAGGTGCATTATGTCATTCAAGGTTGTCAATCCAGATGCCTACAGGTTTCTAGATGAATACAGAGGGAAGGATTTTAAAGGGCAGTGGCCTACAGTAGTAGAGATGTTCAACATCTCTGTAAAGCGGTTTGCAGACAGAGAGTGCTTCAAGGCCTTCTCTCCCGAGCTTCTTGCATTCACATACAGAGAAGCCTATGACAAGATACAGGCTGTCAGCAGATACCTGCTTTCCACAGGAGTGAAGAAGGGCGACAAGATCGCTGTCAGTGGCAAGAACAGCCCAGAGTGGGCAATTGCCTATCTCGGTGTTCTGTACGCTGGCTGCATCGTGGTACCACTTGATATTTCGCACAGTGATCACGATATGGAGACCCTGATGGCCTTTGGAGATGTCAGAAGACTCTTCATAGACAGGGACAGGACCGAGACTATCGACAAGGATGGCAGAGTAGGTCTCGAGGCCATCTACTCGCTCGAAAAGGGCGCAGAGGTTCCATATGTTCTCGATATGGATGCAGAGTGCGACATCGTTCCCTACAGGGCATGCGAGGACGATGTTGCGGCCATTCTCTTCACGAGTGGCACTACAGGAACCCCAAAGGGCGTAATGCTTACCCATAAGAACCTGGTAAGCGATACCTACATCGCCCAGCTCTACATGAAGCTCTATCCAACAGATGTCTTCTATGCAATTCTCCCAATCCACCATGCATATACGATGCTTGCTGTCTTCTTCGAGACGATATCTGTCGGTGCAAGCTGTGTCTTCGGAAAGAGACTTGTGGTAACGCAGATGCTCAAGGAACTCAGAGAAGGAAAGATAACAATGCTGCTTGCTGTCCCGATGCTCTTCAACAAGCTCATAAGTGCACTGATGGATGGAGTGAAGAAGAAGAGCAGGGTGCTATATGGGGTTATCCGCTTCATGATGTCGATTTCAGGTTTCCTCAAGAAGTACTTCCACATCAAGGTCGGAAAGAAGTGGTTTTCTTTCCTTCTGAAGAAGATAAGTCTCGAGAACTGCAGGATCTGCATCTGCGGTGGCGGTCCACTTCCGGCATCGACATTCAAAATGTTCAACCAGCTCGGAATAGACTTTGTCCAGGGCTATGGCCTGACAGAGACAAGTCCGATTACCCATCTCAATCCGGTAGAGGCCTACAAGGAGGAGTCTGTAGGGCGCTTCCTTCCAGCTGTCGAGACGAAGATTGTCGATCCGGACAGCGATGGAAACGGTATTCTATATGTGAGAGGTCCTATGGTCATGAAGGGCTACTACAAGAACGAAGAGGACACGAAGGCTGTCCTTTCAGAAGATGGGTGGCTCAATACCGGCGATGTGGGACACGAAGACAGCGATGGCTATCTGATACTTACAGGCAGGGCAAAGTCAATAATCGTCACTGAGGGTGGAAAGAATGTCTTCCCTGAGGAGATAGAGAACCACTTCCAGCTCTACTACGATATCGAAGAGCTCTGCGTAATCGGCTATCTCATGGACGAGAAGACAAAGAGCGAGGGAATCGGAATCGTTGTAAAGCCATCCAAGGATTGCATCAAGAACCATCCTGACGATCTGAAGAAGCATATCGACTCGATAGTCTCTACAGTCAACAAGGAGCTTCATGCATACAGCAAGATATCGAAGGTCCTGATCGTGGACGAGGAGCTCGAGAAGACCTCGACAAAGAAGGTCAAGAGATTTGCAGTCCAGGCGAAGTATGCAGATATCTTGAAAGAGCAGGCCTAATCTAATAGGATAGGTTGCATGAATCTAACTAGTCAGCAGAGGGCCTACCTCAGAGGTGAGGCCCAGACATTGAATCCTGTAGTAATGGTCGGAAAGGAGGGTCTTACAGATGCAGTTGCAAAGGCTCTCGACGAGGCAGTCAAGGCCCATGAGCTTGTAAAGGTCCGCTTCCAGGCGCACAAGGATGAAGTGAAGATCATAGCAATCGAGCTTGCTGAGAGATCCAATTCGACTCTCGTTGCAACAACAGGCTTCACAGCAGTCTACTACAGAGCTGCAGAGAAGGCTGAGGATAGAAGATACTTCCTCTAGGACATTTTATGAAAATATGATGCGTTTCAGATGTATGTCTGAAGCGTTTTTTATACATATCAGATGGTTCCTTCAAATCTGATCGTTTCCTGTGTGATGGCATTGCTCTAGGATGCCTATTTGATTTGACAACATCAATCAGTGGCAACTATAATTTATGCAAACGTTCCCAACATGACAACAATTGTAGATATTGCAAACAAGCTGAAAATATCAAAGTCCACAGTTTCTCGTGCACTTACCAATAGCAGTGATGTGAGTGCAAAGACCAGAGAGCGTGTGCTCAGAACCGCAAAGGAGATGAACTACTCCGTAAATGCCTATGCCCGCAATCTTGTAACCAACAGATCTCATCTTATCAGCTTCATGATTCCCGATATCGCTGATGCATTCTATCAGAAGATTGCGCAAAGTGCAGATGAATATCTTTCCAATGCTGGTTACAGCATGTTCTACCGCAATGTAAAGCGAGACCCAAAGGAGTCGCTCAAATTCCTGAAGCAGGCCATGGAATTCCATAT
>LVBC01000209.1 GCA_001604265.1 Spirochaetales bacterium Spiro_01 | reverse complement strand
CTTATCTTCTGGATTATCCCCTCCTGCTTTCTTATGTCAATCCTGGCCTTCTCGAAGCCTTCGCCTATTCCAAGGCTTCTGCATACCTCTCTGAAGGTCGAATCGTGCTCTGTGCTTCCACTTCTGTAGTAGCAGATCGCATGGGCCGTCTCGTGGAGTGCAACGGAGAGGATAGTCTCCTCGCCGTTTCCAAGCAGCCTCTCTGTAATCAGGATGAGGCGGGATGAGGTATTGAAGAGTCCGAGCTTGTCCTCAGGAAGCGGAGAGAAGATTATATCAGAGCATATAAGGTCGAATAGGTCTCTGCCATAGATGCTCTTCAGACGCAGAGAGATGGTGCGCTTCAGATACTCCGACATTCTCGCTGCGCTTTCGCTGTAAAGCCTGATGCTCCTTTCCATGCCAAAAGCATCGGTCTTTTGGCATGTGGATGTCAATTTGAGTTCCCATTCACTTGAGGAGTTGTTCTCTTTGGGGTATATTTTTCTTCCGTGAAAAAGATATACATAGAAAGTCTCGGCTGCGCCAAGAACCAGGTCGATAGTGAAATTCTGCTGACATATGCAGATGATGAGGGATTCGTCCGTACAGAGAGGCCCAGTGAGGCAGATGTCATCGTTGTGAATACCTGTGGCTTCATCGAGGATGCCAAGAAGGAGTCGATCGATACATTCTTCCAGTTCCGCAGCAGCTATCCAGAGAAGAAGATCGTGCTTGCCGGCTGTCTTGCACAGCGCTATGCATCGGAGCTCGAGCTCGAGGAGGCGGATGCGATCTTTGGAAACCATGACCTTTCGGCCTTCCCGGAGGTCCTGAGAAGACTTGAAGAGAAGGATGCAGAGCAGATCGTCCTTTCTCCGGAGTATCCGGATCCGGATAGCGAGAGGGATGCAAGGAAGTACAACCTTTCGATGCCGCGCTCTGCCTTCCTGAAGATATCCGAGGGGTGCAACCACTGCTGCAACTACTGTGCGATTCCGATAATCAGGGGACCACTGAGAAGCCGACCCTTCGATGCAGTCGTCGAGGAGGCGAGAAGGCTCATATCAAGTGGCATCTATGAGATAAACATAATAGCCCAGGACCTCGGGGCCTATGGGACAGACTGGGGAAAGGGCGAGAGGTTCTGTGAACTTCTGAAGACACTTTCGGTTCTTGAGGGTGACTTTGTCCTCAGGATGCTCTATATCCATCCGGACACTTTCCCTCTTGAGCTCATCGATATCGTCAGGAATTCGAATGGAAAGATACTTCCATACTTCGATATCCCATTCCAGCATGCAGACCACAAGGTCCTTGTAGGAATGAAGAGGACAGGAGATCGCAGAACGTATGTAGGTCTTGTTAGAAGAATACGAGAGGCGCTGCCTGATGCTGTGATCCGCTCGACACTGATGCTCGGCTTCCCCGGAGAGGGAAGAGAGGAGTTCGAGGAGCTTCTGAGGTTCGTCGAGGAGGCCCAGCTCGATTGGATGGGCTCCTTCCTCTATTCGAGAGAGGAGGACACTCCAGCCTGGTCGATGAGGAATCAGAGGGAGCACAACAGGGCGCACAAGGTCGCAGCCCTCTGGCAGAAGGAGCTCGAGGAGATCCAGAGCAGGATAACTGCAGAGCGGCTCGAGCGCTTCGTCGGGAAAAAGTATAGGGCACTTGTCGAAGAGAACATAGCCGGCGAGGACCTTTCGATCGCAAGGATCTACTCCCAGGCCCCAGAGGTCGATGGTGCAACTGTAATCATGGGAAGCGATATGATGCCGGGCGATGTGGTCGAGGTCGGAATCAGGAAGGTCAGAGGTGTCGACCTCGAGGCTGTCAAGATAAGGAAGATCGAACGTGAGTGATATCCTTTCTTCCCTCAACTCCCCACAGCTGGATGCAGTGACCGATTTCGACAATCCACTGCTTGTGCTCGCAGGAGCCGGCTCCGGCAAGACCCGTGTCATCACATCCAAGATCGCATATGCGATAGCCGAGAAGAACTATCGCCCCTGGCAGATCCTTGCTGTCACATTCACGAACAAGGCGGCAAAGGAGATGAGAGAGAGGGTAGAAGCGCTCTGTGGAGGTCCGATGCCGGGCCTTGAGATGAGGACCTTCCACTCCTTCGGTGCCTATCTTCTGAGAAGATACGGAGAGAGGATCGGTCTTCCATCCTCCTTCAACATATATGACGACGAGGACTCTGTCGCACTGCTTGCGAGCCTCTATCCGAATGCAAAGAAGCAGGAGCTCAGGCCCTATGCGAAGTTCATAGGCAAGGCCAAGGACAAGGGCCAGGATGTGGACTATCCCGACTTCGCATACGAGGAGTCGAAGTGCCCGGATTTCAGAACGCGCTACAGGGCCTACGAGAAGGCGCTTGTCGATGTCGGCTGTGTCGACTTTGCAGACCTGATCGTCAAGACCAACAGACTGCTTGTAGAGAACCCCGATATCAGAAGGCAGCTGAATGACCGCTTCCGTCTCATTCTTGTGGATGAGTACCAGGACTCGAACGGAAGCCAGTTCAACCTGCTGAGAAATCTCGCCGGGGAAGGGACACAGGTCGTGGTTGTCGGCGATGACGACCAGTCCATCTACCGCTTCCGTGGTGCAGAGATAAAGAACATACTCAACTTCCCGAACGACTATCCGGGAACAAGGACCATAAAGCTGGAGGAGAACTACCGTTCGACCTCTTCGATACTCAGAATCGCCTCATCCGTCATAAAGAACAACAGAGGACGCCATGAGAAGACGATCTTCACGCGACAGGGAGAGGGAAGAAAGCCGGAGCTCTACAGCTGTCTCGATGCCCGCGACGAGGCACTCAGAGTCGCCTCCATCATCCGAAGGGATGGAAACTACAACAGCACCTGCGTCCTCTACAGGACCAATGCGCAATCGAATGAGTTCGAGACCGTCTTCACAGGCCAGAGGATTCCGTATCAGGTGATCGGTGCCCTGAGGTTCTACGACAGGGAAGAGGTCAAGGACATGCTTGCGCTCATCTCGTTCCTGCTGAATCCGCGCGATGTGATCGCCTTCAGAAGGATGATAAACAAGCCATCTCGTGGTATCGGCACACAGTCGCAGGAGAGGGTCATCTCGCTGAACGAGCATCTGATGGATGCGATGGATGAGGCGATAAGGACAGGTGCAGTCTCCGGAAAGGCGAAGACCGGCCTCCAGGAGTTCTTCGGTGCCTGCATCGAGGCCGGCACTATGATCGACAGGGAGATTCCTCAGGAGGAGTTCTCACGCTTCCTCATGGAGCGCTTCGGTATCTTTGCTCTCTATGACGCAGAGCCTGACAAGACTGTGAGNNGTCAACGCAATGTCATCGGTAGCCCCAGGAAGAGAAGGACTCCAGAATTTCATCGAGAAGATCACTCTTGATAACACCGTTCTCGGTGATGACGACCCGCGAGACAGGGATGGCGTCAAGCTCATGACGATGCATACTGTAAAGGGTCTCGAGTTCGATAGGGTCTTCGTGACAGGCCTTGAAGAGGCGATCATGCCGGGTTCTGGCGATGTCGGCGAGGATGATATCGAGGAGGAGAGAAGACTATTCTACGTTGCGGTCACCAGGGCCAGGAAGGAGCTATATCTCTCGTTTGCAGGAAAGAGACAGACATTCGGACACTGGAACTATCAGCAGCCCTCTCGCTTTCTCAAGGAGATTCCGAAGGGCTACTACAATGGAGAGCTCAGGAACTCCAGCCAGGGAGGCTATCTCGACCGCTTCGCATTCGAGCCCAGGCGCAGCAGCCCGTTCTCTGACAGGTTCTCAGATCGCACCTCCTTCGAGAACAGACCATCCTGGGCAAGCGGGGTCTCTCTACCACCTACAAAGAAGAGCGTCAAGCTTGTGAAGGGAAACGAGTTCAAGGTCGGCGACAGGGTCGTCAATCCCGACAACAGGGAAGCGGGTACAGTCACCAAGGTCGATGTCAGGGCTGTCGGCACACAGATAACAGTCAGCTTCGACAGTGGAAGGAGCTCCATCTACAATGCGGCCTTCGCAAAGCTCGAAAGGGAAGGAGAGAAGGTCAGCTGGAGTGCTGGCGACAGGGTCGAAATCGACAATACGGGTGTCGGATCCGTTGTCGATGTAAGCGAAAGGAATGGGAGGACAATTCTCAGAGTCAGGTTTGACAACGGGAATCTGGGACTCTTCAACTCCTCATCCTCTGCAGTGCACAAGCTTCCCTGATCTGGGTGTAGACAAAACTCTGCTCATCGTGTATCGTTCATAATGCTATGCCCTAAGGCGTAGTGTGTTGTTTTGTGTCCTTGTTCCTATCCTGAAATGGACAGAAGAGGCTCAACCCTAAAGGGGCCTTGGATTGAGATGGATGGAGAAGAGCATGGTCGAGGATCTGTGAAGTGCTGGTCCTCTGGTCCACTTGGCTGTGAAGCCCTTGCCCAATTCCCTTTCCCCTGGGAGTGAACCCGAGAACATACCGGTCCTTCATGGAAGGTGAGCCTCGATTAGATGACAGGCGACAAAAATCAAACGCAAGGATTCAGTATGAAGACTATTTTCGTAAAGCAGCAGTCAATGGAGAAGAAATGGTATCTCATTGACGCAGAAGGCAAGAATCTTGGCCGTGTTGCCGTTGCAGCCGCTAGAATTCTCAGAGGCAAGAACAAGCCTGAGTATGTTCCTCACCAGGACATGGGCGATTACGTTATTATCATTAACGCAGCCAAGGCAAGCGTCACCGGTAACAAGATGGTTGACAAGAAGTACTATCGCCACTCAATGTTCCCAGGCGGACTCACAACAGAGTCCTATGGTGAACTCATCGAGAGAAAGCCTACTTTCCCGATGGAGCATGCAATCAAGGGCATGCTTCCACACGGAGCTCTTGGTAGAACCCTTTTCACTCACCTCCACGTCTATGCAGGCGCAGAGCATCTTCAGATGGCACAGAAGCCTGTTGTCGTTGAACTTTAAGGAGATAAGAAATGGCTAAGAAAGAGAACAAGAAAGAAGTAGTTAATCTCGGTCATGGAGTAGGTCGCAGAAAGACCGCTTCCGCCAGAGTCTATCTCAGAGAGGGCAATGGTAAGATCACAGTCAACGGCAAGGATGTTTCCGAGTACTTCGTTGACGAGCTCAATGTCTTCGCTGTCAAGCAGCCACTCGTAGTTACCGAGACTGCTGACAAGTACGACGTGGTCATCACAGTTGTCGGTGGTGGCATCAAGGGTCAGGCCGAGGCCTGCCGCCATGGTGTTGCCAGAGCACTCTGCGACTACGAGGACGAGACATACAGAGCAGCACTTCACACAGCTGGCTTCATGACAAGAGACCCAAGAATGGTCGAAAGAAAGAAGTTCGGCAGACGTGGTGCAAGAAGAAGATTCCAGTTCAGCAAGAGATAACCTCTCTTCTCGACAGGAAAGCTTTTCGAAGGTCATCCGGTTTTCGGATGGCCTTTTTCCTTTTCCTGTTGTATCTTTATCTTCATGAACGCATACGATAGGGCACTAGGCTATCT
>LVBC01000208.1 GCA_001604265.1 Spirochaetales bacterium Spiro_01 | reverse complement strand
GATCAGAGAGTCCTGAAATCTCATAATTCGTTTCACTTGAATAACTAATGATACCTTTTTAGAAAAAGAGAGAATTTCGCGTTTCTGGTGTGCAGTTTAGAATTTAGACTATGAAAACTGTACAGTATGAAATCGTGGGAAGATATGACCACATGGCAGAGCCTGTTCGAGTCTCTGTACCCTATAGAAAGGGTGAACTCAAGGCCTCTGATGCAGCATCTATAGAGGTCTTCGACGATGCAAAGGTCTATCCAAGCCAGAAGAAGATAGTCAGCTGCTATGGCGATGGTTCGGTAAGATATCTTCTTGTAAACTTCCTTGCAGATATCAAAGCAAACAGAGCTTCTACCTTCTATGTGGACAGAACAGAGCGAAGGGTTGAAAAGTTCACATCTGTCTCCCTTTCCAGAATTGAAAGTGGAGAACTTCTGATAGACACAGGAGTTGTCTCTCTGGTGCTCGGCACTCCTGGAAAGGCACAGATTTCAACAATCAGCTACAAGAGCATGAAGATTGAGTCTTCTGATATCGAGGGAATGACGATATATGATGCTGCTGGAAAGGGCTACAGGGCCTATGTCGGCTCTTCTGGATGGGATGTAATCGAAGAGGGACCGGTAAGGACCTTTGTAAGGACAAGGGGCAGACACCTTTCTGAGGATGGAAGCACATTCTTCGACTACGAGACCTCGATCATCGCCTATGCAGGCTCTGACTACATCCGCATTGCACATCAGATAATAAACACCGAGAAGAGCAGAACTGAAAGAAAGAACCACCTGACGCTGACAAACGAGCAGGCTGGACTCAAGTACGATACAAACTACCCATATGAGATGCTCACAGGAGCAGAATTCAGACTCCACCTTGCTGACAGGGCAGTTTCAAAGGGCATCTACACCTCCTCCTTCAACAACCACGCAGAGAGTGTAGGTGCAGATGAAGCGATCGAGAAGGTCATTAGTGCAGATACCATCATCGATACTGCAAACGAGATGTTCCCAGAGGTCCTTTTCAGCACCTTTGCAGCTGGCTGGAAGGGAGAGAAGGTGAATGTCGTCGGCTCCCTCTATCAGGCCTATCAGAACTTCCCTAAGGCGCTGAAGATGGACGATGATGAGATGCTCCTCTCTCTCTATCCTCGCTCATATGCACCACTGAAGTTCCCTCAGGGAGTGGCAAAGACTCTGCGCTTCGACCTTCTCTTCACCGACTCCGACCTTGCTGAGAACCTGCTCTTCGACAAGCTTCTCACACTGGAAATGCCGCCAGTTGGTACAGTTACTACCCGTGACTATATCGATGCAGGAGTCTTCGGCTGCGAGGTCTCCGAGCTCTACCACTATCCGACAGAGAGATTCCTCTACAGGTTCATCGACTCAAGGGCCAAGGGCCTTGGCTTCCTGCACTTCGGCGACTGCCCAGAGTGGGAGTATGTAAAGCAGGGAAGGAGCAAGGGTCGCGACATCTGGATCAACAACGAGTACGACATGCCGCACAACTTCATGGTCATGTTCGCACGCACCGGAGACAGGCGCTACTTCGACTACATCATGGCAAGCGTAAGGCACTGGATGGATGTCGATTTCTGCCACTTCTCGGAGGAGCCATACCACAAGGGACTTCTCTATACCCATTCGGTCGAGCACGTATCTGGCCAGCCGGTCCCATCCCATCAGTGGGTCGAGGGTTTTCTCGATTACTACCACCTCACAGGAGACCCCTCTGCACTCGAAGCTGCAAAGGCCATCGGAGAGGGACTTCTTGAACTTATCAAGCTGCCTATCTACAATAGGCCGGGACAGATAGAACCGAGAGAGCAGGGTTGGGCACTGAGGGGCCTCCTTGCACTCTACACAGAGCTGGATGACGAGAGGTATCTCGAGGCTTGCAGACCGATCGTCCAGACCTACATAAAGTGGGCCGAGCTCTTCGGCTCCTGGACAAGTCCATACCCAGATAACTATCTCGACAGGGTGCCATTCATGATGCACGTAGGTCTCGTAGGTCTTCACAGCTACTACAAGCTTGCCGGTGGGGAAGATGTAAAGAAGACCCTGCTTACAGTAATCGACGATATCGTCAGAGAGTGCCTCAACCCAAGACTGAATATGTTCCTTGGAAAGATGCACCCATCCATAAGATTCCAGAATCTCAATGGCATGGTCCTTGAATCTCTCGAGATCGCATATGAGCTTACTGGAGATGTTTCGTATCTCAGAAAGGGTCTTGGAATGTTCAGCTGGATGACAGTTGAGAACCAGCCACCTATCTATGACTTCTCGAAGCTTAAGAGGGACGACTTCACTGTTATCTACAACTGTCCGGTCGGACCGAAGAGAGCTGCCCAGTCTCTGATTCCACTTCTCAGGTACTACTCGGCAGCAATGAAGGAAGGACTCCTTCCATACCAGGATTGAAACCTAATAGGAAAACGATAAATAAAGGAGATAAACGTTATGAGAAAAATTACTCGCGTTCTCGCAATCGCACTTGTAGCAATTGCTGTAGCTGCTCCTGTCTTTGCACAGGCTGCATCTGAAGCATCTGCTCCATCGAAGGCATCCCTCCGCTTTTCATGGTGGGGCAATGACAAGCGCCATCAGGCTACCATCGCAGCAATCGACCACTACATGGAGATCACACCTAATGTAGAGATCGAGGCTGAGTATCGTGGCAAGAGTGAAAGAGAGAAGGTCGCTACCGAGCTCGCTGGCGGTACTGTTGCAGATATCGTACAGCTCAATCCACCATGGATGGGCGACTTCACCACCTCCGGTGACTTCTTCGTAGACCTCGGTCAGTACAAGAGTGTCCTCGACACATCCGGCTTTGCACAGCAGTTCATGAAGGACTACGGTGTATATAACGGAAAGCTCATCGCTCTTCCTACCGGCCTCAACGCAAGGACCATCATCATCAACAAGACTCTCGCAGAGAAGATGGGTCTGCCTACCGACATCAACACCAAGTACACCTGGGAAGACCTCTACACCTTCGGTAAGGAAGTCAACAAGAAGGACTCCTCAAAGTACTGCATCAACGCTGATACAGTAGATATGACCGAGTTCGTTCTTCTCCCATATCTCGTACAGAAGACCGGCAACCAGCTGATCAAGGACGACTACACCAGAGGATTCACACCAGAAGAGCTGAAGGAAGCTCTCGAGTACATCGCACGTCTCTATAGGGACAAGGTCGTACAGGGCGTACAGGAAGGCAACGTATTCCTGCACTCCATCTGGACCAATCCAAAGTGGATCAATGGCGACATGGTCCTCGAGTTCTCCTGGACCTCTCTCTACGGTGCAGTCACTGGCGAGAACAAGGACGAGATGACAGTCTTCTCACTCCCGGTAATGGATGGTGCAAAGAATACAGGTCTCATTATCGTTCCATCTCAGCTGCTTGCAATCTCCAACAAGAGCGAGAATCCTGAAGCTGCTGCAAAGTTCCTCAACTACTTCTTCAACGACCTCGAGGCTGGAAAGCTTCTCAAGGACGTCCGTTCCATCCCACCAGTGGACAAGGTACAGAAGGCATGTCAGGAAGCTGGTCTCATCAACCCGAATATCATCAAGGCAACAGAGTACGCACAGGCCAACCAGGGTCTCTACAGGAACTCCCTCTCTTCAAATGCTGAGATCGTAAAGATTCTCAACGACACAGTCGAGAAGGTTGCATATGATTACAAGGCAGTCGATTCGGCTACAGCAGAAGCTGTCAAGCTCATCGACTATGTCCTCAAGGAGCTCAAGCCTTAACAGTAATGTGATCACGGGATTTATTTCGGCCACTGGTCTCAACACCAGTGGCCTTTCCATGTTTGCCCTGCATGGGCAACAACTTGGTGGTGAAA
>LVBC01000207.1 GCA_001604265.1 Spirochaetales bacterium Spiro_01 | reverse complement strand
GCTTCTCTCTGTGCCCCTCTCTCGCATGGATCACTGCCATTACAGGCCCCTTGAGGAAGATTACGAACATCGGAACGACTATGCCGATTGCAAGCAGTGGACTTGATGGAAAACTCCTGTAGCCGGTTCCTACGAAGTGGAAGCAGGCCCAGATTCCAACTGCATAGAGAATACCTCCCATCAGACCGTTCTTGTCGAAGATGAGAGTGAGATATCTCTTCTTCCTTACAAGATTTATCCAGTTCAGGATAAGGCCGGTGAAGATTATGAGGATTCCGAAGCGGATGGTTATTCCCAGGATTCCATATACATCGTGTATCAACCCCTCTGCGTGTCCATTCACGACAGCGTGATAGTTGAACCAGAGAGCTGGTATCCAGCCATAGCCGAAGGTCGAACCGAAGAGAAGACCGCCAAGCATGCTTGCAGGTCCGAGGTACAAAAGAAGCCTGCAAAGATATCTTGAAAGCAGACCATCCTTGCTGAGTGGATGCTTTCTGTAGTAGTTCATGCCGATAAGTCCTACAAGAAGCAGTACAAGCCCCTGTCCGATATCCGCGAACATCAGCATGAACATGAGCATGTAGCTTACTGCAACGAAGGGTGTCGGGTTGATCGAGCCGTACTCTGGGGTCGCATAGTTCCTGACTATGACCTCGAAGGGCTCGAGAATCTTCGGAGAGGAGACAGCTACAGGCACCTTGGAGCGGTCTATCGCAGTATCATCGGTCCACTCTATGATGCACTTGCCCTCGGTTTCGCTTCTTACGATGTTCTCGATCTCGGCTTTCCTGTCTTCTGGTACCCAGCCAGAGAAGAGAGAAGTGTTCTTCGTCTGGGAAAAGTAGCTTTCCACATGCTCGCAGAGCTCGTAGACTCTGAGATTCTTCCAGTAGAGAGAGAGCTCCTCACCCCTCTCTTCTACAGCATTTCTTATCTCATCCTGCACCTGGTCGATCTCAGCATCGAGACCCTTCTTCTTCTCAAGGAGGAAGGAGGTGGCCTCCTCCAGGGCCCTCTTCTGCAGCTCTGCCTCGGAGCACTCTGTCCACTGGAACTTGTCCATGACAGGGTCGATCCTGGATGCATCACGCCTGAGAGAGATCGAGACAATCCCATTCTCGATTTCAAAGCAGTAGGCACCGGCAGCTGAAAGTCTTGCTTCCAGATCCTCCACGCTTCTGTTCTCTATCCTTCCGACCCTGAGATCGTAGTACTCGCTCTCCTTTCTGTCGATGTAGGAGAGTATCTCCTCGATCACGGCGCTCTTCTGTGAAAGCTGCTTCTGCCTGTCCCTCTTTGTCTGGATAAGATGCGAGAGGGAGTCGAGAAGCTGCCTTATGGCTTCGAAATCCGGTCTTGTATCCCTTTCGAGGTCCTTTGCCTCGAGCACTGGAAGCGGATACTGTCCCTGCTTGAAGGTGGATTCTATCCTTGTCCTTGTTTCGGATATTGTCTGTGGCTGTATCTTGGATCGGTGCTGCTGCAGGCGATCGACATCCTTTTTCGAGATGGCGTCCACGTGTATGAACTCCATGGAGCCCCTCTTCAGCAGCTCCTTGACTACGATATCGGCCCTGTCGCTTGGAACGACAGCTGTCAGCAGCTTCATTTTCTGTGTGAAGAGATTCAATTCAGTTCCCTCCTGATCCTCTCTTCATCCCAGTGGTAGTACTTTGCAGAGAGGATTCCCTTGATCATATTGTCCTCGGCCTTTCTGAGGAATATGTATGCGAGCATTGTTCCAACGGTGAAGGGGTCTCCAGAGAGGATTCCTGTGAACTCCCTGTTCCTCCTGTCATTCAGATAGTGCTCGAATCTGAGCGTATAGGTGGCCATGTCGGATTTCGAGATATCCGGATGGGCGATCATGTCCATCTTCTCCAGGATATCCTCGGCCTCCGGGTAGAGTCTTCCGATGATCTTCCTTGCGCTGTTCACCTCCAGCTGGCCATCATCGAGATCCTCCTTGAGCAGTCTGTAGACATCGCCATATGGGATGAATATCTCTCCCATCTGCTCCTTCTTGAAATCATAATACAGACCGTAGCGGATTATTGAGAGTATATTCTTTATATCCACATCTACAAGATATATGCTCCTTGCGACCTCTTCATCCTTGCGGGAAAGGTCGTCGAAGGATTCAAAGAGCCTTCTGTACCAGAGGTGGTCCACCATATTCTCGATATGGAAAAGGCCCTGAGAGGAGATGGACTCTGCAGTGAAGTGGGAGTAGACCTCATGATACGGTGTGCCCTCTGTGGCCTTGACCAGGTCGTCCCAGGTAAGTGCATTGATCATCTTCGTGTAGTCGATATCGTTAACTATGACATCCTTGTCTATGTATGCAGAGCGGTATGAGATAGGATGCTTCATCACGGAGGCAGAGAACCAGAGCCTCACTGCATTCTTCAGATTGGCCTCCTCTATCTTCTCGAGAAGCACATTGACGAACTTACCTCCTCCTCGAAGAGAGCAAGCTCCACCATCTGGAGGTCTCCAGTCTCCTCATAGGCCCTGAAGAGACAGTCGTGCCTTGTGCCGGAGAGGGTCGCGACCGCCTCGGCAAGATTCGGTGCCTTTATCATGTTCTCGACCAGTGCATGGGTGTGAAGATCGCCAATCCTGGCCCTCAGTTTCGCGTTAATGAATGCGTAGCGTGATACGTCGCTCAAGCCCTGGCCTCCAGCAGATCCA
>LVBC01000206.1 GCA_001604265.1 Spirochaetales bacterium Spiro_01 | reverse complement strand
CCGATCCAGATGCAATCGTATTGACTGCAGAGCCTGCAGTCACTGCTGCCAGGATCAAGAAGCCTGAGATCACAGCCTACTCCGTCAACGAACTCTACAAGAACGCAACAGGAAACGAGGGCTTCACTCAGGCCGGTCTCTTCGTTAACCCTGATACAGTCGAAAGCAGCCCGAACACTGTTGAGACCTATCTGGCCATGGTCGCCGAGTCCACTGCAAAGTGCGTCAACGATGTTCCTGCTGTTGCCGAGGCTGCTGTAAAGCTCGAGATCCTTCCGAATGCCAAGGTTGCCAACAGCGCAATTCCAAACATCACAGTCCGCTTCGTCAGGGCTCTTGATGCCAAGGCCCAGGTCGAGACGACTGCCAATATCGATTTGAAGCAGTTCGGCGGTGCCGTTCCTGCTGATGACTTCTACTATGGAGCGAAGTAAGAGAGAAACTCTGATATTCTGCCTGGGAATCATCCTGCTCGGCACGCTTGTTCAGGCTGCCGGCATGATGAAGGGCGACAGGATCGTCTTCCCAGGTGTATTCGAAATCCTGAAGGCCTTCTTCCAGCTTCTGGAAAAGGGCCAGACCTATGCCAAGATATTCGTCACACTGAGGCATCTTGTTGCCGCAGTCCTGATCTCGTCTGTTCTTGGCATTTCGATTGGTATGGCAGAAGGACGCAGTCTTTTCCTGAGGACGTTATTGAGACCTACCATGATACTCCTCAGGTCCATACCGATGGTCATCATGGTCGTCATTATCATGGTACTGACCAAATACGAGCGGGTTCCAATTCTCGCAACCTCGCTCTTCCTTATTCCTCTTATCAGCGAAGCTGCCTGCCAGGGGTATCTCAACCTCGATCAGAGCCTTATCGATGTCTACAGGCTCGAAGGGAACTTCAGCCTGCGCGTAGCCTCCCAGGTCCACATCCCTCTGATGGCCGGCTATCTGAAGCAGGCCTATATAAGCTCTGTCGGAATGGGCATGAAGCTTGTAGTCTCTACCGAATATCTGGTCCAGACACGCAATTCGCTTGGAAAGGCGATCCACACGAGCAGCTACTTCAATGAGTACCAGGACATCTACGCCTATGCACTTATCATGATAATGCTCGTTCTGCTTGTCGGAGAACTTCCATCGCTCATCGGAAGATTCTCCAGGTCTGCAAGGTAGTATCGCAATCCGATTGCATCTTCTGTATAATTTCTCCGAGAAGCTGGATGGCTGTATTCCAGCTTCCCTGAAATGTTACTGGAGACATTATGGACAAGAACGAGACATATGGATTTCTGACAGCTAGTGGTGTCGATTATGAGATCACAGAGCACAGCGCTGTCTTCAACATGGCCGAACTCGATTCGATCTTCCTTCCATATCCGGAGTGCGATGCGAAGAATCTCTTTGTCAGGGATGACAAGAAGAGAAGCTACTATCTCATCTCTGTAAAGGGTGACAAGAGGGTCGATCTGAAGAAGTTCAGAAAGCAGCATGGACTAAGGCCTCTTTCCTTTGCTTCAGCTGAGGAGCTGATGCGCTTTCTCAAGCTTGCTCCTGGCTCAGTGACTCCGCTTGGGCTTCTTTCAGATGAGAGTCTGAGTGTCGAATTCTTCCTGGACTCTGCCTTCATGGGTGGCCTGATCGGTGTACATCCAAATGACAATACTGCAACAGTCTGGATGAAGGCCGAGGAGCTTGTCAGGATAATAAGGGAGCATGGAAACAGAGTGAACATCGTCGACATCGATGATGATGCTTCATAGCGCTGTTTACTTGAAAACCAAAGCTTGGTATAGTCCGTGTGAAAGGTCTATCTCCAGATGAATGAGTACAAGAGATGTGAACTCTGCCCGAATATGTGCAGAGTGGATAGGACAAGAAGCAAGGGAATCTGTGGCCAGTTTGATACTGTGAGGATTGCCTGGAGCGGTCTGCATAGGGGTGAGGAGCCACCTATCACAGGAGAGCATGGCTCTGGAATGATATTCTTCTGTGGCTGTCCACTGCACTGTCAGTTCTGTCAGAATCATCAGATATCCGGATCCTCGGGAGAGGATGTCGGCATCGACTTCTCGATCGAGGAGCTTTCAGAGCTCATGCTTTCACTTCAGAATATGAAGGCGACCACTCTGAATCTCGTGACCGGAACACACTTCATTCCCTCTATAGTCAGGGCACTTGATATTGCCAGAGACAGAGGCTTTCACCTTCCTGTCGTATGGAACTCTT
>LVBC01000205.1 GCA_001604265.1 Spirochaetales bacterium Spiro_01 | reverse complement strand
AAAAGTGCCATCGTTGCAAGTTGGACAGAGTCCTTTTCGCTATGCTAGACTGGAGTGGTGAAAATACCGACGACAAGTCTTTTTGCAAGACTTCTCATATACTTTATTGTGATCCTGATCGTTCCCACGATCTCGCTCACAGCCTACAATGCGATAATCAGGGAGGACCGACTGAGAGATGACCTCGGTCACCAGGCCGCTCTGCTCCTGGATTCCGACAGAGAGAACATCCAGGCTGTCATGGATCAATACAGGCACAAGGCCTACATCCTCTCCTCTTCAGACGAGGTCATCACCGCACTTTCCATCAGGGATGGAGAGAAGCAGTCGCTCTACTCCACTCTATTCGAGACGATGAGAGGAGACACCTACCTTGCAGATGCGCACATACTCTCGAAGGATGGTTCTGTAAGGATCTCGACCAGCATCTTTCCAGAGCGCTACGACATAAGGGTCCACAGCAACGACTGGGAGGAGGGAAACATCCTCAACGAGATCGCCAACACTGGGAAGAACAGCAGGGCATCGATAATCTCGCTAGGTCAGGCAAAGATATCGGAGAGGGGCTACAGAGTAATCTTCTCCATCCTGAGAAGCGTCATCGATGAAAGAGGACAGGTCCTCGGCTATGTGATAATAGATGTCTATTCTGAGGCAGTGGTCCCTCATCTGAGAGGCAGCGAGCTCTTCGCGGACGAGATACTTGTCGACCTGGAAAGCTACCTGGGCTACTCGCTCATGCATCCGGACCACATGGGCCCCATGGACAGGTTCCCGGATATCAACAACAGGAACATGGTGGTCTCAAGGGCGGACTTCAACTCCTTCAGACTCATATCGATAACGAACCCGGAGCCCTTCAGGAATACTGGGAACAGCATCTTCCAGGCGCTGACATTCACACTGCTCCTGGGCTTCTCGATCTCCGTCTTCTTCGCCCTCCTCTTCTCCCGCTCCATCTCGAAGCGCGTCAGCAACATGATAGTGACGATGAAGAGGATAGAGGATGGGGAACTCGACAAGGCGCTTGAGAGCAGGACAGGAATTGCGGAATTCGACGAGCTTGCAGGCTCCTTCAACATGATGGTCTCCAGGATCTCCGAGCTCATAGAGGCGAGAGCCGAAGAGGAGAGCAAGGTCAGGGAGGCGGAGAGGAAAGCGCTGGAAAGCCAGCTCAATCCGCACTTCATCTTCAATACGCTCTCGACTGTCAAGGCGCTTGCAAGACTCAGTGGCGAGGACAAGATATATACGATAAGCGTAGAGCTCGGAAGACTTCTCAGGTCTTCGCTGAGGAACGACTCTCCTGAGTGTCCGATCAGGGAGTCGATAAAGCTCTGCGAGGCGTGGCTGAAGATACAGAAGATAAGGTTCGAGGATACACTCGACTACAGGATAGATGTCGACGAGGAGGCCCTGGACATGGTCACCCCGAAGCTCATAATCCAGCCACTTGTCGAGAATGCCGTCATCCACGGACTCGAGGAGTCCAGCTCCCAGGGCCTCGTCTCCATCGATATACACATAGTGGGCGACAGGCTGATGATAACTGTAACGGACGATGGCAAGGGGCTTGAGAATCCTGAGATGTTCCAGGACATATCGAAGCTGGAGAACTCCGGGCACGTCGGAATCTACAATATATACAGGAGGCTGTACCTGAGGTACGCAAGCTCATTTGACTTCACGATAGAAAATGGGTTGAATAGAGGTACCGTCTCACGAATTAGCATACCAGTTGAGAGAAAGGAGAAAACAGATGAATGAACCTGAGGTGCTGTCGCTTATTATAGTCGAGGATGAGAAGATAATGCTCAAGGAGCTGCTCAACACGATCCGCTGGAGCGAGCTCGGCATCATGGTGACTGCAACCTGCTCCGATGGCGAGGAGGGAGAGAGGCTGATAAAGGAGACTGCTCCGGACATCGTCCTGACAGATATCCAGCTTCCGAAGAAGAATGGACTTGAAATGGTCGCCAACTGCAACCTCCTATATCAGAATGTCATAGTGCTTTCCGGATACACGGACTTCAAGTACACGAGGAAGGCAATCCAGCTTGGTGTCTACGACTACCTTGAAAAACCGGTGGACGACGATGAGCTCGAGAGCATTCTGGGAGAGCTTGCCACCAGGATCAGAGAGGAGCACAAGAAGGAGAGCTCGATGAGGAACGAAGGCGACAGGGAGGCGATCACACTGCCGCGCAATGTGAACAACCACCAGGTCAACTGCGTCATAGGCTTCATCAGGGAGAACTACGCCTCCTCCATCGGGCTTTCCGATGCTGCAGAGTTCGCAAAGCTCTCCGAGAACCACCTCTCCACCCTCTTCAGGGAGGAGGCTGGAATAAACTTCCTCCAGTACCTCAACGCCTACAGGATAAACAAGGCTGTCGAGCTGATGAAGAAGGAGGGGCTGAACATAAGCGAGATCGCAACGAGCTGCGGTTTCCCTACTCCGGGCTACTTCGCAAAGATATTCAAGAGGTTCCTCGGCCAGTCCCCTACCCAGTACAGGGATTCGAAGTTCTAATCCTCGTCCAGGAGCTCCTGGGCTCCGCTCTTGAGCTTGAGATATGCGGTCCTGGGCTCCTCCCCCTGAAGCATTACGGATTCCACTGCCACTCTGATCAGTCTCTGCAGCTCGTTGGCATACGAGGAAGAGAAGACTGCATGTCCTCTCGCCATATCATCGATGAAGACAGAGGCGTATGGAATGCTTCTGTAGGCATCGGAATCCACAAGGGCACGGCTCGGCTGGAGCAGGTTTACCTTCTCCAGGTACT
>LVBC01000204.1 GCA_001604265.1 Spirochaetales bacterium Spiro_01 | reverse complement strand
TCTATTCGATACCTCACTTGTACTCAATAGTAGAGAGTTGAACATGTTCTCGATCGGAGACACGGGAATTATGAATGATATGAACTATGTCGATATTACCAGAGAAGGAAGCGAAGGGGGCTTCAGAATAAACGAGAGAGAACGCTCCTACTATGGAAAGCTTGTCTATCTGGATGGACGAGTGACCGGAGCTGCACTGCTGGGAAATCTTGAAGATATGGAGATGCTTAGGTGTCTTGTGGAGAAAGAGAGATGAACGATTGCGAGAAACTGTATGCATCCTTCCACTATCTTCGCCTGTTCTTCGAGGACTTTTCTCTCTGGAGAAGGGAAGGAGGTGCGCTTGGCCTGCCTGAAACCCTTACATCTCTTGAGTACGACTATCTTTTCAGGGGTACGGACAGCAGTATCTATATACCGATGTGGGCATCGACAGCCCTCTCTGGCATGGATGTGCTTCTTGATGAGAATACGCTTTCTGTCATCCGTGAGTACAAGGCCCACGGCTATGAAAGCAAGGGACTTGATGGAAATCCACCGGACTATATAGGAGAGCAGTTCAGATATCTCGAGTACCTCTATCGCTTCTCGATGGAAAGAGAGGCCGATGAGTTCATCTCGGCCTTCACACTGGAGACCTTCAGAGAGATGTACAGTGCCCTGAAAAAGAGCACGGAGGACAGAGAGGTCATGGCGATCTGCCGTCTTGCGATCGATGCTCTGAACAGAAGGGGCATCGAGCTGCCGACTGAAGGCTTTGACAGCAGAAGCTGGACAAAGGGCAGTGCGATCGAAGTGGAGAAGCCGCACCCTGTCATCCAGAGCAGCTATTCGGACTGCGGCAACAAGTGCAGGATCAGAACGACTGTGCAGGAGGGGTGCATCATCTCCATTGACCCGGATAAAAGCTCTGAAAAGTACTTCTCATACTGTCCTCGCGGTGCTGCATACAGAAAGACATTCCTCTCCTCTCGCCGCCTCAGATACCCTATGGAGAGGGTCGGCAGGAGACTTGAAGGAAAGTTCAGGAGGATAAGCTGGCAGGAGGCAGAGGAGAAGGTCGCAGCCATAATAAGAGAATCCCACAGAGAGGGGGTCGGCAGCAGATATGTGATCGGAGGCTCCGGTGTACTTGCTGTTCTCTCAGGAGGAGATCTGACGAGAAGGCTGCTTTCAGTCGATGGTGGCCAGCTTTCCCACTATGGCTCCTACAGCTTCGGTGCTGCTATTACAGTACTTCCAAGGATGTTCGGTCAGACACTCATAGGCAACCATGAAAGCGAGATACTGAACTCAAAAATGCTGCTTCTGTGGGGTAATAACCTGCTGACAACGCACTTTGGAAGCGAGCAGAAGCGTCTTCTCATGGAAGCAAAGCAGAAGAAGATTCCAATGGTCGTAATCGACCCGAGACTCAGCAATACAGCAATGGTCCTTGGAGCCGAGTGGATTCCGATAAGACCGGGAACCGATGCCGCCCTTGCTGCAGCAATGGCCTATGTGATAGTAGAGGAGGGTCTCTGCGACAGGGACTTCATCAACCGCTATTGCCTTGGCTTCGATGGCGGGAATATGCCTTCAGGCATACCTCAGTGTGAGAGCTACCTTGCATATCTTGAAGGAGAGAAGGATGGCGTGAAGAAGACCCCTCATTGGGCCTCTGGGATCACAGGTATTCCTGCAGACACGATAACATCTCTGGCATTGAGATATGCAAGGGCTCGATATGCGTGCATCATGCCGGGCCTTGGTCCCCAGAGGACACTTGCAGGAGAGCAGAACTACAGGGCGATCATGATGCTTCCAGCATTGGTGGGCTCCTATGGAAAGGCAGGCGGTGGAGTAGTTGCCTGGGCCCGACCTACAGGAGGAAGGCCGACCTTCCCGAATGTGGTGAATCCATATCCCTACTCGATTCCTCAGTTCTTCTGGCAGAGGGCGATCGATGCACCTGAAAACCTCACTCCTGAACTGGGACTCAAGGGTGGAGAGAGGCTTGAAACTCCAGTAAGGTACATATTCAGCATCGCAAGTGGCAGGATGATGAACCAGCACTCCGATCTGAACTATACAAGAAGACTGCTGCTCGAGGAGGGGAAAATAAAGGCTGTCGTGCTCACTGACCTCTTCATGACACCGACAGCAAAGGCCGCAGACCTCATTCTTCCTTCTGCTTCCTTCTTCGAGACGGAGAACATAAATACGCCCTGGAGCGATGAGGACTATGCACTCTATAACCACAAGGCCATAGAGCCGATATTCTCCTGCCGCTTCGAGCTGGACTGGCTCAAGGATGTCTCGAGGATCCTGGGAATAGACAGAGAGTTCCTGAATGGAAACAGCACACAGGAGGAGTGGCTGAGATCCATCTGGAATGAGTTCAGAAAGGGCAGAGAGGAGCTGCCTACCTTCGAGGATTTCAGGAAGAATGGACTTGCCCTCATAGAAAATCCCAATCCTCACATCACCTTCAGTCGCTCTCTTGGATCAGAGCGCCCGTTCAGGACCGAATCCGGCAGGATCGAGATTCTCTTCAAGGAGTATATCGGGAATTCCACTCTGCCATCTCTTCCATGCTATGTTCCGACAGAGGAGGGCTACGAGGCCTCAAGGGAGGGAGCTTATCCACTTCAGCTTCTGGCCTTCCACTCCAAGAGGCTCTGCCACAGTATCCATGACCAGAACAGGCTGCTCGAGGAGCTTGAGGGGCCATCTGTGTGGATCAGCAAGGAGGATGCCAAAGCAAGGGGAATCGAGAATGGAGAGACTGTAGAGGTCTTCAACGACAGGGGTGTTTCAAGGCTTAGGGCCTTTGTGACAGATAGGATAATGAAGGGTGTAATTGCCATGCAGGAGGGTTACTGGTACACCCCGGATGAGAAGGGAGTCGATACCCGAGGCTCGATAAATGTCCTGACATTCTCTCACAGAGCGAATCCGATAGGGCACTCGACACCTCAGCATACGAACCTGGCCGATGTGAGGAAAATCTCCATTGGAAGCAGATAGAGGTTTTTGCATCATGTTTCCATGTTTTTTTCACCATATCTTGTTTTCTTTCAAGCAGTACTATCTAAAGAAAAGTGAGCAAATAGTGTAAGATTGGTGGAGAGCAG
>LVBC01000203.1 GCA_001604265.1 Spirochaetales bacterium Spiro_01 | reverse complement strand
GACTTTGAGATCATGGCAATCCAGGTATGGTCCTCATTCTCCTCGAGGAAGAGGAATTCTACAAGGCCACCGAACTCGGTCATACCGAAGCAGCGTGCCTTTCTGACCTTCGAGTTGTTGACTACAAGGATCGAGTTCTCGAAGAGCAGCGAGGGAAAGTCCCTCATCATATGGTCCTCGAACTCACCTGTATTCCTGTCGAGAAGAAGAAGTCTCTCATCCCCCCTTCTCTCTACTGGCTCCTGGGCAACAAGCTCAGGTGGAAGTTCAAAATAGTATTCCCTGGTCAACATTGTTAATTCCTCTGCTTGGTATGTTCAGAAGCTCGTACGCCTTCTGCGTTACACAGCGGCCCGATTTCGTCCTCTTGAGATAGCCCTTCTGTATGAGATAGGGTTCGTAGTAGTCCTCGATCGTCTCGACAGCCTCGCCGACACTTATTGAAAGCGTGTCTGCACCTACAGGACCACCGTTGTAGAATTCGATTATCGTCCTGAGTATCTGCCTGTCCATCCTCTCAAGTCCGTTCGGATCGATGCCCATCCTCTCAAGTCCGTGCCTTACAATCTTAGTGGAGATCGTATCGCTCCTGAGGTCGAAGGCGAAGTCCCTGAGACGCTTCAGAAGCCTGTTGGCGATTCTAGGTGTACCTCTAGAGCAGCCTGCAAGCATCAGCGCAGCATCGTTGTCGATAGTGGTATCCAGCAGCTTCGAGGAGCGCATGATGATGTCCCTGAGCTCCTCGGGATTGTAGTACTCGAGATGGCAGGTGATTCCAAAGCGCTCGGAAAGCGGCATTGCAACGCTTCCAGCCTTCGTCGTCGCACCTATCAGAGTGAACTTCGGAAGCGGGACTCTCATCGTCCTGGCACTCGGTCCCTGTCCAATGACCCAGTCTATCTCATAGTCCTCCATCGCGATGTAGAGCATCTCCTCGAGAGCTGGCTTGAGTCTGTGTATCTCGTCTATGAAGAAGATTGAATTCTCGGTGACATTTGTAAGAATTCCAGCAAGGTCCTTCGGCTTGTCGAGTGCAGGTGCGCTCGTCATCCTGATCTCAGAGTGCATCTCGTTGGCAATTATCGCGGCAAGAGTCGTCTTCCCAAGACCCGGAGGTCCGACAAGGAAGGTATGGTCCAGGGCCTCTCCCCTTGCCCTTGCGGCATTGATGAAGACCTGGAGGTTCTCCTTTATCTTGGCCTGTCCCTGGAAATCCTCCAGATACTTCGGCCTAAGGACATTGTCGTTCTGCTCGTCGGATTGCTGGAAGGTGACAGCTACAGGGCTGTCTTCCGGATCATAGTAGTCATCTTCGTATTTCATGCAAGGCTCCTGAGAAGAAGTGGGAAGATGTACGCTTCGGCCTTCTCATGGCTCAATGTGGCCAGAGTCGAGGCCTCCTTCTTCAGTATATCATCCAGCTTTCTCTGTACTACCTTCTTGTCATAACCCATGCTGATGAAGGATTCAAGTATATCGTTCCACTGCTTGCCGACACTCTTGAGATTCTCGACTCCGGATGGAGAGTCGTCAGTGTATACAAGAGTATCCCTGAGCTGCAGAATGAGCTTCTGTGCACTCTTTGCACCGATTCCGGGAATCCTCGAGAGCGCAGAGACATCCCTCTGGTCGAGTGCCTTGATGAAATCGGTGACAGTTATCGAGGAGAGTATCTTCAGAGCCTGCTTTGCACCGATTCCGGGAACTGTCTGCAGCTGGTTGAAGCAGTCCCTTTCAGCCTCGTCCATGAAGCCGTAGAGGCTTGTGCTGTACTCCGTGATATTGAGCTTTGTCAGGACCCTTACCTTCTCATCCTTCTGGTGGGCAGAGAAGTGGCTTGCTGCATGGGTGCTCACTTCCGCATAGTACTCTACGCCCATGACATCTACAACGACAGAATTCTGTGTGACCTGTACGATCTTTCCGTTGAGAGCGTTGATCATTTT
>LVBC01000202.1 GCA_001604265.1 Spirochaetales bacterium Spiro_01 | reverse complement strand
CAGTGTCACTGGTGAGCTCATCTGTGCATTCAGGGATGGAATCATTTGACCGCACACCGGTTTTGGATTAGGGTTGAAACGTGAAACGATATCTTCTTCTGGCGATTGTCATTGCATGCATACTGGTCAGCTCCCTTGCTGCTTCCGATAAGAAGAACTTCAGAGGGGTGAATCTTCAGTTGAGTACAAGAGGTTATCACGATTCGGACTCCTCTGGAAATACCAACTGGCACCTTTCCGAGTCGAACACCCTCTCCTTCGGTATCAAGGGAGGACACTTCTCGAAGAATGACAGGCATGTTTTCGGCGGTGGCTTCAGACTGAAGTACAGGGATTCCAAGTCGATATTCAAGCTCTCATCCTCGACCATCGAATCCATAAACGACTTCTTCGATGCCGAGATGGATTCCTCCGAATTCGAGATTCCATTCCTGAATCCGTATATGAAGGTAGAGGCGAATGTCTTCTACCGCTACAGTGTGCTCGACTCCGATTTCGTGCCAAATCTCAAGCTGTGGCTGGAGGTGGAGACCGCAGTCTTCAGAAAGTGGATTCTCGATGAGGACAAGCATCTTACCAAGCCCTACACTACAGGCGTGGACCTTACAATCCATCCTGTCATCTCCTATGAGATCACAGAGGACCTCAGCGTAGAGACCTCGCTCGATGTAATCTATGTCTATGGCAGGGTCTACTATCAGGAGCAGACCAGTGGAAACAACAAGACCAGCTACGACTTCGTGCTTGCCTCAGCGAATATATCCACATTCCTGGAGGCCGCTCTCAATATCGGCATCGTAAGAAGACTCTGATTTCTATCGGATTTCAATGATGTCTTCAAATGCAATCGAGATGCCATCTATCTGCAGTGACATGGTCTGTGGAGATATCCTTGTCAGCTTTCCCTGTATCCTTCTGCTGACTCTTTCATCCCGGTCGAAGTATTCGATATCTGTCTGCATCCCCTTTGCAAGGGTCTTCAGCTTCTCATCGAGGAGTGCCTTGCTGTAGTCGGTGAGAAGTACCTCATCCTCCTTTATCCTCTGCTTGCTGGCAATTGCCTCCTCGTAGCCCTTGAGGGCTGCAAATGGAGAGAACTGCTTTGCCCTCTCTTCAAGCGCCATCTGGGGTCGGTTCTTCGATACGTGGTGGGGAAGGTCCATTATATCGTCGTACTGTCCACTCATGCCTTGTGCCCTCCGATCTGGGCGTTCCTCTCCCTCTGGGTTGCTCCCTCCTTGAAGTTCAGCCCCTTGAGAATAGCATTCTTTCCGAACCTCTTCTTGATGTCGAGCAGGGTTCTCTGGAGCTTCTGCTGCTCCTCATCCTCCTCTTCCGTCTCGAAGAGCGATCTCTGTGCAAAGGAGAGCGGCTGTGTGTTGTTCGCAGTTATGCTGATCCTCCTGATGCTGAGTGCAGGGTTCACAGTTCGCTCGAAGATCTCCAGGGCGGCTCCTGCAATCTTCTTCATCGAGTTCGTGCTGCCTTCGAGTGCGATCGTACCTCCAGCAGGGCGGGGTACCACCTTGCCATAGTAGTTGGTCTTCAGCTCTCCAAGATATGAGGTGTTCACAGCATCGTAGCCGATCATTACAGAGATGGAGTCGGAGACGAGATTCTTCTCGACCATCTCCAGAGCAAGCGATTCGGCCATCTCCTGCATGACGATCCTGGCCTTGTCGAAGGAGTAGGCAGAGGAGAGCACCTGGCCCGCTCCGAGCGAGTTGATCTTAGGCCTGTAGTTCTTTATATCCTCCATCCTGCAGGGCTCGTAGCCCCAGGCGTGATCTATCAGCAGTTCTGCATCCACACCGAACAGCCTGTACAGCATATCCTCGTTGCTGAGTGAGGCCCTGGCAATGTCGCCCATTGTATAGAGTCCCTTGCCGGCCAGGCGCTCGGCGATTCCTGGACCGATCCTCCAGAAGTCTGTCAGAGGTCGATGCTCCCACAGAAGCTTTCTGTACGACATTTCGTCGAGTTCTGCCAGTCTCACGCCATCGCTATCCGCCTCTACGTGCTTGGCGACAATGTCCATTGCGATCTTGGCAAGGTACAGATTGGTCCCAATTCCGGCTGTTGCGGTTATTCCGGTCTTCTGAAGTACCGCCCTTATCATATCCCTGGCCAGTTCGTGGGCCGATTTCCTGTAGAGCCTGAGGTAGGAGGTCGCATCTATGAAGCACTCGTCGATGGAGTAGACATGGATATCGTCCTTGGAAACGAACTTGAGGTAGGTGGCATATATTTCTGCAGAAGTATCGATATAGAGCTGCATCCTGGGCTTCGCCATTATGTATTCAATATCCTTGGGAATCTCGAATACCCTGCAGCGATTCCTCACTCCAAGTGCCTTCATCGAGGGGGAGACTGCCAGGCAGATGGTCTTGTCCGTCCTTTCCGGATCTGCGACTACAAGATTGGTCGTAAGAGGGTCCAGACCCCGGGCTGCGCACTCTACAGAGGCGTAGAAGGATTTCAGGTCGATTGCTATGTATGTGCGCTCCATGAAAGGAATTCTAGCACGAAATGGAATGCTGGTCTTCATATGCAATCCAATGTAAAAGGCATGAAAATTCCGGTTTTCATGAGAAATTAGTTTCTCTGTGCTCGATGTACATGGGATTTAGTCTCAAAGTCAAAGAAAAAGATATAAAAAATATAGCAAAAACACTTGGAACTGCGTTATCAT
>LVBC01000201.1 GCA_001604265.1 Spirochaetales bacterium Spiro_01 | reverse complement strand
GAGGATAGCGGCAGTCGGGATCGAACCGACACAGCATTGCTGCCGGCAGATTTTGAGTCTACTGCGTCTACCAATTTCGCCATGCCGCCGAACATTGAAAAAATAGCAGATTTGGATTGTGTTGTAAAGCGATGTTTTATTGCAAGAAAAAGCCTATTGTGGTTAGATTTAATGTATGAGACGCGCTCTTGTTTTCCTTGTACTTTTTCTGATTGTATTCACTGCCTTCCTTCCAGCTGTGGAGGAGGTCATCCCTCAGGATGACATCAGAATGGCTGATGTGCCTATCTTCTATGGAGAAGAGAATTTCAGAGCAAGAATACTCGAAAGGACCAAGGGTGAAAGAGATCCCATCGGCCTTGTACTGACCGGAGGCTCGGCAAGGGCATTCGCACACCTTGGTGTGCTCGAGTACCTTGAGGAGATAGGAGTAGAACCGGATTTCATCGTCACGAACTCGATGGGTTCCATTATCGGCATGCTCTATGCCGCAGGTCTCTCTCCACAGCAGATCATGGAGGTCGTCAACTCCGGCGAGCTTTCTACCTTCTTCAAGCTTTCGATTCCCCGTGATGGCGGCATCATCGATGCATCTGCCTTCAAGGGACTCATACAGTCCATCGTGGGAAAGGACCTCATGATCGAGGACCTCAATATTCCATGCATGGTGATCGGCCAGGATATGGTCACAAAGAGAGAGATCAGAATAAGCGAGGGCAACTTCTGTGATGTCATGATCGCCTCCTTTGCAATTCCCGCCTACTTCCCACCACAGGAGTACAGGGGACATCTTCTTATCGATGGGGGTGCCATCAACCTCGCTCCGATCGGAGTCGCATTCGACTACTCCGATACCGTTATCGTCTCTACATCCTTCTACGACAATCCGGAACTGAACCTGAAGAACATGTTCACCATCATCAACGTCGGCTTCGACATCGGCAAGAGGAGAAGGGCAGCCGAGGATATCAGGGCCTTTGGTGACAGGATGATCTGGATCAGATGCGCTGTAGAGCAGTTCTCCTTCATGGACTTCGGTGCTGCAGGCGAGATGCTCGAGATAGGCTATCAGGATGCAAAGAAGGAGAGCGAGAGACTCGAGAAGCTATACAAGAGGGGTCTCGATCCCAATATCGCAGAAAAGAGAAAGGCCTTCGAAAAGGCAATCGGACGCGCAGCCAAGAACCAGTACTTCTTCAACAGGATAGAGACGCAGAAGCCATTCAGTACCTGGACACTCGGCCTGGAGTCATTCCAGGACTCTGCTGTCCCATACTACCTGAATGACAATGTCGCATTCGGTCTCGACTATGCAATGAGATACAGGAGAATCGAGACCGGCTTCAAGCTCGGCTTCCAGTTCGACATCACCGACCTGGACGAGGGAGATGGCGGCATCCTCGGTTCCGGCTATGGCTACTTCTTCCCGAAGTCGAACATGAGAGTATCCGTATATGGTTCTACTGTCGTGAACACTGTCGGTACTACCTTCTATCTCAGAGAGGGCTATGACTACAAGTTCTTCAACAAGCCTGATGCCTCCTTCGAATTCAACCAGGCATTGGAGTCCAGCTTCAACAGCAGCGATTCCGTAAGAAGGTTCGAGGGCCTGCTGCTGTTCGGCCAGTTTGCCGGACACAAGGACCTGGGAATCTTCGACCTGAAGCTTGATTTCGGCTATATCGGTCTCAAGCCTTACAACTCCGAGCCATACAGGAACTACCTGCAGTTCGGTGCCTTCTCGAGAATATATCCAAAGGTCGGCTCCGGCCTCTATGTCGACTTCGGCGTAAGGGGCAGACATGCCCTTGACGATGACA
>LVBC01000200.1 GCA_001604265.1 Spirochaetales bacterium Spiro_01 | reverse complement strand
TCTTCCGATCTATTGTAGGATGTGAGCGAGATCGTGGGAACGATCAGGATCACAAGAAAGTATATGAGAAGTCTTGCAAAAAGACTTGTCGTCGGTTTTTTCACCACTCCAGTCTAGCATAGCGAAAAGGACTCTGTCCAACTTGCAACGATGGCACTTTTTGCATCATACTCGGTAGCCATGGATTTGCTATCAAGATATCTTCAGAAGACGGATGGAAGGATCACATCGCAGATGGCCATGTACCTTGGCTCTCTCGATATGATAAGAAGGGTCTCTCCCTTCGTTGCCAGCCACATAGTCCAGGAGCTTGCCGATCAGAGGATCGGTTACCTCAAGCTCATCGCAAGTGAGAACTTCTCCTCACTATCGGTCCAGGGTGCGATGGGCAACCTGCTTACAGACAAGTACGCAGAGGGCTTCCCGTATCACCGCTTCTACGCAGGCTGCGACAATGTCGATGCAATTGAGGCAAAGGCCTGCGAACTGGCCTGTTCTCTCTTCGGTGCAGAGCACGCCTACGTCCAGCCTCACTCCGGAGCAGATGCCAACCTGTGCGCCTACTGGGCAATCCTCTCCAAGAAGGTAGAGGTACCGGCTTTGGAGGAGATGGGTGTGAAGAATGTCTCCAACATGAGCGACGAGGACTGGAGGAAGATCAGGAATCTCTGCCACGACCAGCGCCTCATGGGTCTCGACTACTACTCCGGTGGTCACCTCACACACGGCTACAGGGCCAACATCTCGGCCCAGCTCTTCGACTCCTACTCCTATACAGTCGACAGGGAGACCGGTCTTCTCGACTACGACGAAATCCAGAGACAGGCAGAGAGGGTCAGACCTCTCATACTGCTTGCAGGCTACTCGGCATATCCAAGGAAGATAGATTTCCGTCGAATGGCCCAGATCGCACACTCGGTAGGTGCCGTCTTCATGGTAGATATGGCCCACTTCTCAGGTCTTGTCGCAGGTGGTGTCTTCACTGACGAGTACAACCCGGTACTCTGGGCCGATGTCGTCACGACGACGACCCACAAGACACTGCGCGGTCCAAGAGGTGGAATGATCCTCTGCAAGAACGAATTCGCAGATTCCGTCGACAAGGGCTGTCCACTTGTGATCGGAGGACCTCTTCCCCACGTCGAGGCCGCAAAGGCCATCGCACTCGAGGAGGCCCACTCCGAGAGCTACAGGGAGTATGCAAGAAGGATAGTGGAGAACTCCAGGGCGCTTGCAGAGGCGTGCATAGAAGAGGGAATCCCTGTTGCTACCGGTGGAACAGACAACCATCTGATGCTGCTCGATGTCACTCCATTCGGTCTCAATGGCCGACAGGCTGAGTACCTCGTAAGGCAGTGCGGCATCACACTGAACCGCAACTCGCTGCCCTTCGACCAGAATGGCCCATGGTACACCTCCGGACTCAGGATCGGAACTCCGGCAGTCACGACTCTCGGAATGGGTAAGAGAGAGATGAAGGAGATCGCATCCATCCTCGCACTCGTACTGAAGAATGCAAGACCTGCCATCAAGACGAAGGGCGAGAAGGCCGGACAGCCAAGCAGGAACAGAGCCGTCGCTCCAGAGGAGATAATGAAGGAGGCCTCAAGAAGGGTCCATGCGCTCCTTTCTGCATTCCCTCTCTATCCCGAGCTGGATCTGGACTTCCTGATGAAGGAGTTCATAATCGCAGAGTAGGCCGATTCTATATTCTATATATGTGGGAACTTCCAGTGAGGTTCCCAATTTTTTTGCCTCTCCTGTGTTGTTGCAATTTGTTGCAATTTCCTTTGACTTCTCACTGTTTCGGTCCGATAATTGAATTGACAGACAACATTTCACACAAACGGGAGAAGACTATGGCAGATATCATGCGTCCAATTCCTTTCAGGAACCTAGTAGAGAGAGTGGTAGGTGAGCTCAGGAACCAGAAGTCGATCTTCGGTATCAGCTATGATGAGTTCTATCAGGATCGAAGGGAGCACAGCGTCCCTGTATTCGAGCAGTACTGCAGCATGCCACTTGGCCCGGCCGCTGGTCCCCATACCCAGCTGGCACAGAACATAATAACAAGCTATCTGGTAGGCGCCAGGTTCATCGAGCTCAAGACAGTGCAGATAATGGATACATTGGAGATTGCAAAGCCATGTATCGATGCCCGCGATGAAGGCTACAACGCAGAGTGGTCCACCGAGTACACGATTCCAAAGGCCTTCGACGAGTATCTGAAGGCCTGGCTGGTAGTCCACATGCTCCAGTGCTGTCAGGACAAGGGTGAATTCACAGCGCCCTCCTTCATCTTCAACATGTCGGTCGGCTACAACCTCGAGGGCATAAAGCAGGAGAGGATGCAGTGGTACATCGATTCGATGATGGACTGCTCAGGTGTTCCATCCTTCGAAGAGTACAAGAGAGAGCTTGAGAAGATGCTGGACGAGGGCCTTTTCAGAGGAACTGTGTACGAAGGACTCGAGGAGAAGGTGAAGGCCATGCTCCCCAGGATAAGCTCCCACATAAGCCCGAACGTCACGATCTCGACGATGCATGGCTGTCCACCAAAGGAGATCGAGGCCATCTGCTCCTACATGCTTGCAGAAAAGCACCTCGATACCTTCGTCAAGCTGAATCCGACCCTCCTTGGCTACGATGCTGTCAGAGAAATACTTGACAGACTCGGCTACAGCTATATTGGACTCAGGAGGGAGACCTTCACGAAGGACCTGCAGTATCAGGATGCAGTCTCGATGCTCTCCAGGCTCATTGCACTTGCAAAGGGCGAGAAGAAGGTCTTCGGCGTGAAGCTTACCAACACGCTCGGCTCTGTAAATGACCAGGGAGTGCTTCCCGGCGACGAGATGTACATGTCCGGAAGGACGCTGCTCCCGATCTCCACGAGTGTTGCAAGGCTGCTTTCCCACGAGTTCGATGGAACTCTCCCGATCTCGTACTCGGGCGGAGCCAACGCTCATACGATCCGCGATATATTCGAGACCGGCATAAGACCTATAACGCTTGCAACGGACCTTCTGAAGCCGGGTGGCTATCTGAGGATGAAGCAGCTTGCAGAGATACTCTCTGCATCCGATGCCTGGGATATGAAGCGGATAGACCTGGAAAGGCTCGATGCGCTTTCAGAGAAGGCAAAGGACCCCGAGTACCTCGTGAACAAGGATTTCAGAGGAAGAGACAGGGCAAAGACCGGAACACCGCTTCCTCTCGTGGACTGCTATGTGGCACCATGCGTTGCCGCCTGTCCGATCCATCAGGATATTCCGGAGTACATCCAGCTGATGGGTGCAGGAGAAAAGGCACAGGCCCTCTCGGTCATACTCGAGAAGAATGCGCTTCCGAATATCACAGGCTGGATCTGCGACCACCAGTGCCAGCTTCACTGCACCAGGATGGATTACGAGGGTGCCATACAGATAAGAGAGATAAAGCGACTTGCCGCAGAGGAGGGAAGAGAGGAGTACCTTTCCACTATCTGGAAGAGGCCTGAGGAGCCGACGGATATCAGGGCAGCTGTAATAGGTGCAGGCCCTGCAGGACTTTCCTCTGCACTCTTCCTTGCACGTGCCGGCTTTGATGTCTCGCTCTTCGAGAGAGAGAAGACTGCAGGTGGCGTCGTAAGACAGGTGATACCTGAGTTCAGGATTCCGGAAGAGATAGTCCAGAGGGATGTCGACTTCATCCTTTCGCACGGCATAAAGGCCCACTTCGGTGTTCCAGCTGTCGAGACGACAGTCGACTCGCTGAAGGCCAGGGGCTTCGACTACCTCTTCTATGCGACCGGCGCAGAGAAGGAGAGAGGACTGAAGATTTCCGGAAACGGAAGGACCATGGATGCAATCGAGTACCTTGCTGCTCTGAAGGCTGGAAATGCTCCGCAGCTGGGTGAGAATGTCGCTGTAGTCGGAGGCGGAAACACCGCAATGGATGCAGCAAGGGCCCTTGCAAAGAGTGGAAAGAGAGTAACTGTAATCTACAGAAGAAGCCTCAACGAGATGCCTGCGGATAGAGAGGAGTACAGACTTGCACTTGAGGATGGCATCAGCTTCATCTTCCTTGCAAATCCTTCCGACCTCACAGATGGCGTGCTGACACTCAGGAAGATGGCACTCGGTGAGCCGGATGCCTCTGGAAGAAGAAGACCTGTGGAGACAGGAGAGGTGGAGACGATCAGCTGCGATGCCATTGTCGCCGCAGTCGGCGAGCTGCCGCACAGCGAAAGACTCTCCGCTCTCGGACTTGCTCTCAACGAAAAGGGCTATCCACTTTCCGATGAGTCCAGGGGAATCTATGTAGTGGGCGACATGGCTTCGGGTCCTTCGACCGTAGTAAGGTGCATGGCCTCTGCCAGGAAGGCAGTGGACGAGTGCATCGCATCGATAAACGAGGAGGTCGAAGACAATACCGAAGAGGAGCTTCCGGAGCTTACAAAGAACGACATGGACGAGCTTTCAAGGGCAGAGGATCTCTTCTTCGGAGAGCTCAGAAGCAAGAAGCACCACATCTGCACAGGCCTCTCGCCTGTCTCTGGAGACGAGCTTTCGAAGAGAGAGGCTTCAAGGTGCATTGAGTGCTCATACCTCTGCAACAAGTGCACCGAGGTGTGCCCCAACAGGGCCAATGTCGCTCTGGATATGCGCTCCTACGGCTTCTTCGAGAACCCATTCCAGATCCTGCACCTCGATGCATACTGCAATGAGTGCGGCAACTGCGAGACCTTCTGTCCGCACGATGGTGGCCCATATCTTGGCAAGTTCACGCTCTTCTCGAGAATGGACGACTTCGAGAACAGCACGAACTCCGGCTTCTTCGTGGATGGAGAGAGCATCATGCTCCGACTGGATGGCAAGGTGAGCCAGGGCACAGTAAAGGGCTATGTGCTCGAGCTGGATGCTCCGAAGGAGATAATCGCAATGATAAACGAGGTATTCGTATCATACCCATATCTTCTGAACGCTGTAGGCGAATGATGGAGGAATGATGACAACCTGTATCAGAAATGTAAGAACAATGCAGACAGAGCCCCCATTCGAGATCATGGAGGGTGTAGATGTAGTTATCGAGGACGACAGGATAACAGCTGTCGGAAGGGATGCGGGCTCGCGCATCAGCTGTGACAAGGTCATAGAGGGCAGGAACAGGATACTCATCCCTGGAAATGTCTGCTCTCATCACCACTACTACTCGGGCCTTGCAAGAGGCATGCTCATAAGTGCAGGTCCGCAGACGGACTTCATCCAGATCCTCAAGGAGTGGTGGTGGAGACTGGACAGGGGTCTGGATGAGGAGGCATGCTACTACTCATCTCTGATCTGCTCCCTGGATGCCATCGCGGCCGGGACCACCTCCTGCATAGACCACCACGCTTCACCCAACTACATAAAGGGTTCGCTTTCGACAATCGCAAGGGGCATGGAAGAGGTCGGCATCCGCGGTGCGACCTGCTACGAGGTCACTGACAGGAACGGCGGCATGAGAGAGGTCGAGGAGGGTGTCGAGGAGAACATCCGCTTTGCAGAAGAGGTCGATGCCAGGAAGAGGAGTGGAGAGAGAGTTCTCTGCGAGGCGATGATCGGAGGACACGCTCCATTCACGATTCCCGATGCAGGTCTCGATCTGATGAGGGATGCTGTCAGGAGTACAGGCAGGGGGATGCACCTCCACTGTGCAGAGGACAAGTACGATGTGATCCACTCTCACCACATCTACGGAAAGGACATCATGAAGCGCCTCGAGGAGCATGAGCTGCTCTCCGACAGGACTCTGATAGTCCACGGCCTCTACCTAAACGATGATGAGATAAGGACAATAAACCAGTACAAGTGCTTCTTTGCCCACAATGGCAGGTCCAACATGAACAACGGAGTCGGCTACCTCAGGAGGATCACGGATGTGGACAAGCTCGTCATAGGAACGGATGGCTGTGGTGGAAACATGTTCGAGGAGCTGAAGATCTCCTTCTTCAAGCACAAGGACGAGCACCTGCCATTCTGGCCGGCCGACTATGTCACGGCCCTGAACAGGGGCAACAGGCTGGTCGAATCCTGCTTCGGTGACGGCAGGCGCTTCGGAAGGATAGAGAAGGGCTATGTCGCAGACCTGGTGCTTCTCAACTACCACAACCCGACACCGCTGAAGAAGGAGAATGCCGCAGGCCACTTCGTCTGGGGCATGGCAAGCGGAAATGTCGATACAGTGCTCGTCGATGGAAGAGTCGTCATGGAGGAGAGAGAGTTCCCTGGAATCGATGTCGACAGGATCTACAGCGAGGCTGCCAGGGTCGCACAGAGGGTCTGGAATACAGTCGACAGGATCAGACCATAGGAACAATGACAGAACAGGGAAGGGCTCCATTTCGGAGCCTTTTCCTATCTTGTGTCATGATTTAAATGAAATCTATATAACATTTATACCCTTTAATACCTTTAACCCCTGAAAATATTGTTAAATGTTCTAAGTATGGATTAAGTATTACAACATTCTTACCGATATTTGTCGAATAAATCGAGTGTTCTTAAGATA
>LVBC01000199.1 GCA_001604265.1 Spirochaetales bacterium Spiro_01 | reverse complement strand
ATGGCAAATGGCCATCAGGGTTGATATTTATCACTATGGGAACGATATTGCAAGCAACAGGTGTTCATTTTCTCAAGGATCCTGCAAGCTCCTCGTTCCTCTCCCTGTATGCAGAGAGCATCGGCTCGATATCCTCTCCCCTGGCTCTTCTGAAGTAGTTGTCGCTGATCTTCACTACAAGACCGGAAAGGCAGACGAGTGCGAAGAGGTTCGGCAGTGCCATCAGTGCATTGAACATGTCATCGAGCTCCCAGACGAAATCGGACTTCGCGATCGAACCGAGGAACAGAAGGACGATGTACATCAGCTGGAAGCAGATAGTGGCCTTCTTCACATGAGAGCTGAAGATGTAGGTGCAGGCCTTTACACCATAGAAGGCCCAGGCGAGGATAGTCGTGAAGGCAAAGAGCGGGATGATTATCGAGAAGAGGATCAGACCGATCGAGCCAAAGGTCTGTGTGAAGGCAAGAGATGCGATGTCGTTCTTTCCCACTCCTGCATTCTGGGCGATATTCGCAAAGTCTATGACACCGGAGCTCTTTCCGACAACGATCAGTGTGATTGCAGTGAGCGTGCAGATGATGAAGGTGTCGAAGAAGACCTCGAAGATTCCCCAGAGACCCTGCTGCACAGGCTCCCTGGTATCGGATGCGGAGTGTGCGATTACAGAGGAGCCGAGACCTGCCTCGTTGGAGAATACTCCTCTTGCAAAGCCGTACCTCATGCTCATCGTGATGACGTAGCCGAAGACGCCACCGGAGACGGACCTGAGGCTGAAGGCACCAGCGAAGATCTCCCTGAATGCAAATGGGATATCCCTGAAGTTGACGACGAGGATTACAGCTGCACATATCATGAAGACAAGTGCCATGAAGGGAACGAGCAGGGATGCGACTGCGCCGATTCTCCTGATGCCTCCGATCATGATCGCACCGGCAAGGACCGCAACGACGACACCGATAAGGAGAGAGAGTGCAAAGCGCTGCGACTGGCTCTGTGCGATTGCTGCGGCAATTGTGCCGGAAAGCGAGTTGGACTGCACCATTCCCATGCCAAGTGCGGCAACCAGACAGCAGAACGAGAAGATGTATGCAAGTCCCTTCATCCCAAGCCCTTCGCTGATGTAGTACATAGGACCTCCGGAGATGTTGCCCTCCTGGTCCTTCTTCCTGAAGTAGAGGCCGAGAACATTCTCGGAGTAGTTGGTGACAAGGCCGAAGAAGGCAGAGACCCACATCCAGAATACGGCTCCCGGACCGCCGGAGAGCATTGCACCGGCAACGCCTACGATGTTGCCTGTTCCGACAGTTCCGCTGATTGCGGCCGAGAAGACCTGGAACTGGGAGATCTGTCCCCCCTCTGTAGAATCATCCTTCTTCTGCGGAACGAATATCGATCTGACAGTCGGGATGATGGTCTTCTTCAGCGTGGTCGAGAACTTCCTCACCTGAAGAAAGCGCGTGCGGATACTGATCAGAATGCCGGTTCCCATGATGGCGATGATCAGAGGAATACCCCAGAGGATATTCGAGTTGATGAATGAAATTACATTGGTGAAAGCTTCCATGGCCCATCCTCCAAAAGAGATCCATCACGTCTTCTCCAGAAGGAAATACCACAGGTGATATATCCATTCTCCTTCCTTTTACCTGAGAGATTGAGGAGACGGATGTCTCCCTTGCCCCTTCGGTACCCAAGTCTGGGATTCTCCGGAGTGCTATCCAGCAGCAGTCCTTTTCGTTCTGAAGCCTTCGTCTAGCGTGTGATAAACAGATTATGGTCGAAAGGTACAACCAATGCACCCTGCAATTCAATATATTTTCAGGATATAGGGATGAAAATCCACACATATTTCCAGTTTGAACAATAACCTGGAGAATAGAAAACCTCCCATCCTGGCAGGAAGGGAGGCATGGAATGCTTTAGAAGCAGAACTACTTGCTGAGAGCAGGTGCTGTTACAGTGAGGATTCCGAGGAGGGTCAGAAGGTGGAAGATCAGGTGCTCGAGCCAGCTGAACCACTCTACACCACTTACGCCTCTGAGGCCGTAGACGAAGTCGGAGAAGACGATGACGAGGACCCATACGACTGTAACGAAGATCATTGCGATTCTGACGAACTTGTCAGGAAGACCTGCAGAGAAGCATGGGATAATCAGGGCAGCGCCCGAGATAACGAGCAGGATGCCGAGGATGATGTTGAGAGCCTCGACGTCGATTGCCTTGTAAAGGCCGTTGGAACCGGAACCGCAGATGCCCTCGACACCGATGCAGACGAAGAGCAGACCAATTGCTACTGCCATGATGACACCAGCATTCATCTTGGATGATTTTGCCATTTTATGACTCCTTAAACTTGTTTATAATAGACTGATGAGAATTCTATCGCCTTTGATTGAATTGTTCTACATCCAAAAATGAAAAACTGCTAGCGGACGCAGTATATGATAGCAAAGGCGAGAAGTATCTGAAGAATCAGGATGATCGGCATTCCGTACTTGAAGTACCAGTGATCGGTCTTGTGCCTGAATACTCTCATTCCGAGGTTGCTTCCAAGGCTGCCACCGAGGATCGCAAAGAGGAACAGTGTGCTCTCCTTCGTCCTCCACTTGCCCTTCTTCGCCTTGTTCTTGTCGGAGAACATGCTGTAGAAGCCGATGAAGTTCATGACGGCCAGGTAGACGACTATAACGATAAACAACTTGTCCATATATGTAATTCTCTCCTTTAGATTTCACCTATTCCGATGAGGGAGCAGAAGTCCGCACTCTTCAGAGGCACAGAGAAGTAGTAGCCCTGTACGAAGACGTTGCCGAAGCTGTTGACATAGCTCAGGCTGTCGGACTTCTCAACACCCTCGAAGATGATCCTGAAGCCCAGGTCCTTGAAGCACGGGACGATCGCCCTGAGGAAGATATCGGTCTTGTTGTTCGGCCTTGCGGACATCAGCATCGAGTGGTCGAATTTGATGCACTCGAATGGCAGATTGACGTACTTGGAGATCGAGGCATAGCCTGAACCGAAGTCGTCCAGATAGAAGCCGACTCCGCTCTCTACAAGCTGTACCATCGCCCTCTTGACGACATCATAGTTCTCGATGAGGTAGCTTTCAGTGATCTCGATCTTGATGTACTGGGCCGGGACTTCATACTGCTGGAGCACATCAAGCACGACAGCGACCACATTCTTGCTGTAGAACTGGCGTGCCGAGAAGTTTACGGAGATGGTCGGAGGAGTGACCCCGCTCTTTATTGCGTTGCGGATTATCTTGCAGGAGTATTCGAGACCTGCGCGGCCGATTGCGCCAATGAGGCCCTCCTTCTCTGCAATCGGGATGAACTCCGATGGCGGGATATACTTTCCGAGCTTCGGATCCCAGAGTCTGGCAAGGCACTCCGCATAACCGTAGTACTCGCCATTTGACCTGTAGATCGGCTGGAAGTTGAAGCGCATCTTTCCATTGTCCAAAGATTCGTTCAGCAACTGGAGCACGTACTCCTTTCGGTTTATCCTCTCCTTCATCTTCAGGTCGCAGATTGTGAAGTTGACATTCTTCGATTCGGACATCTTGGCGACGTTCATGCTCATGATGTAGTTGAGGATGAAGTTCACTTCATCTATATCCGCAGCGACAACAGGGCAAGGAATCAAGGTGATCTCGGTCTTGAAGCCGATATCGGAGCCATCGATGTGCCAGAGGTCGGAGAAGAGGTCGATCAGCCTTCCGCAGAAGCTGTTGCAGGAGCCATCGCTCGGAGCAGGCCCTATTATGACGAAGATATCCTTGCCTACCATCCTGAAGACCTGCTTCATTCCGGAGAAGGTCGTGAGCTTTGTGGAAATATCGACAAGCAGGTTGTCGTAGGTCCTCATACCGAGGTCAGCACTGAGCTTCGTGAGGTTGCTTATGTTGATGACATAGAGACCCAGCTCTGTGTGGCGATCGTAGAAGTAGCTCAGAGAGGACATCATGAGCTTCCTGTTGCCGAGCCCTGTGAGGTTGTCGGTCAGCATCGTATCGGACGAGATGTTCAGAAGCCAGAAGAAGGTGACGACGAAGCTTATCATGCCGGTCATCTGCATGTTCTTGAATATCAGCTGATAGACCATCAGCAATATCGCGAAGAACGGCATGTAGCCAGTGATCCTCATGAACTGAGGTGGCAGGTATGCCCTCTCAAAGAGGAAGCACGAGACTGCCATTATTATCATCAGGGAGCCGAGGACGGCAGAGATAGGATTCAGAACGCCCCTGACATAGTTCTGGTTTGGTCCCCTTATGGAGAAGATCCAGCCGGTCCTCAGATTTATCAGTATGAAGAGTATTCCAACGACTGCAATGACTCTTGCCACGACCTTCTCCACATCCAGCCTTCTCTGGTTCGGTGTGTACATCCTGACTGTTCCCATGATGAGGTCGAACATTGCTGTCTCCAGCAGGAATATCAGGATGAAGTATATGGTCTGCATTGCATAGTTGACAGGTACGGGGAATATGAGGACACCCATTACCAGAAAGCTGGCAAAGAAGTTCTCGATTATGGAAAGCGAAGTCAGCAGAGAGACACGGAAGAACCTTTTCTGGTCGCTCCTCCTGAGTATCTCCTTCTCTCCAAGTACATATATGGTCGTAATGAAGTATAGCAACAGTGCTATTGCTTCAGGAATAAGATGATATATGAGCATTTTTTTCAATTTTGACTTCAATGAAGGGGTTTGTACAGTATAAAAAGTACAATTTGGTGTAAAATTGCACCATGTTCGATGCTCATTGCCATATCGGAGAATACACATCCAGTGCACTTGTCTGTACCTCCAGTCTCGAAGAGTACCCCTATCTATCAGCCTATCCGCACAGAGGCTATGGCCTTCTCTTTCCAGAGAGGGATGAGAGCAGCAGGATAATAGAGAGTCTTGAAAGGGACAGAAAGGCACTCTGCGGAGAGATCGGGCTTGACAGAAGATATGTGAAGGCTGCCGACATTCAATTTCTCGAGAACCTTCTCGACTATCTATGCCAGGATGAAAGGCCCTTCGTGCTCCATTTAGTGAGGAGGATGGACGAGATGCTCTCTCTGCTTCGAAGGCAGAAGAGGCTTCCACACTTTCTCATCCACGGCTATACAGGCTCCTATGAGAGTGCAAGGCAGTTCGTGGCGCTCGGAGGAGTCATCTCGTTAGGACCCCGCTCCTTCAGGACGAGGGACATCGACAGACTTCTTCACCTTCCCTTCGTTCTCGAAACGGACATGAAGGTCTCGCCTGAACAGGAAATGACTCTCGAAAGAGTTTATGAAGAAGCGAGGATGCGACTGGGAATCTCGTTCTCCTCTCTCGATGAGATGACAGAGAGGAATCTTGAAATGCTGAATATAGAACAAAACAGGAGCCTCTAGGACTCCTGCAGATTTCAAGCAGATCAATGCATTAGAAACTTACTTATGCTTATGTCTATTAGCTCTAAGTCTTTTCTTCCTCTTATGAGTTGCAATCTTATGCTTCTTTCTCTTGCGAC
>LVBC01000198.1 GCA_001604265.1 Spirochaetales bacterium Spiro_01 | reverse complement strand
TTACAGAATACCTCATTGTCTTAACTTAACGACATTGCGGAATCCCGACCTCCGTATGCTTATGGGCCATCAGCCCTTGACCTTCTCCTTCTCCTTCTTGGCGACCGACTGTATCTTGTCTGCGATGAGCTCGATGCCTTCGAAGAGTTCTATGCAATCCTGGGTCACCACCTTATCTGATTTCCACTTGAAGTGGAGGCCGGCGTTGATCGAGTAGCCGATGTGCTTGGTCTCCCGTGTGATCGCAATATCCAGATCCTGAAGATAGTCGTCTGCGAATGCAAGCTTCTTCAACTTCTTGTCGATGAAGTCCAGCGTCTCCTGGCTCGGTGTGTAGTTGATACCTCTAACCTTGAGTTCCATTAGTAACCTCCTTAGTCATTGGTTTTTATAACTCAATTATACCTGACCGGAGTGCAAACGCAAAGGAAATCTGCCCTTATTATCACCTATGGACCAAGGTACTCCCTGACTGCAGGAATACACTCAAGCCCTTCGTTGTAGCCGACCCAGTAGAGCTTGCCGAGCTTCTCGACATCGGACTCTACCCGTTCTATGGTGATAGGGTTCTTCGGGGCAATGACAAAGAGCCGTCCAGCTCTCTCGAGCTCCTCTATCCTGTCCATCTCCTCGTTGTAGCGACTGTTCATCGTCTCAAGGGACCTTTCGAGCTCAGGGTAGTGCCTGTATATGCCAAGCCCAGTCCTCTTCTTCTCGGAAATGGGCTTTCTGAAGGACCTGTCCCTTGTCTTCACGACGATTATCCTTTCATAGCCCTGGTCCAGGGCCCACTGGAAGGGAACCGGATCCGAGATGCCTCCATCGAGGTGGGGAACTCCATCGATATCGACCATGGGTGTCACATAGGGCATCGAGGCGGAGGCTTTCATCGCATCGAGAATCGACATGCAGTTGGTCCTCTCAAGATATGAGGCCTTTCCGGTAATGCAGTTGGTCGCAACTGCCACATAGCGCCTATCAAGAGAGAGGAATCTTAGCTTGTCCAGAGGTTCGATCCTGTTGTAGTCCTTCAGCAGGAAGTCCAGCCTGATCAGACTGTGGCTCTTCACAACTGCACCGGCCCCGATGTAGTCAGGGTTGTGCCTTGAGCCCAGGTTCGCTCTTGCAGAGCGTCCTATCTGCCCCGAAAGGTAGTTGAGGCCGGCAAGTGCCCCGGCGCTGACTCCGATCGTGCACTGGAGATTGATTCCATTCTCCATCCAGGCATCCAGAAGCCCCTGCGTGTAGAGGCCGCGGAAGGCACCTCCTTCGAGTACAATGCAGCCTGGAACTATCGTATCGGGCGCAGAGCCCCTTGGAATCCTGTCAAGTCCCGAGTAGGGCCTGTGCCTCTGGATGGTCGGAATCTGCTTTCCGCTCCTCTTTTTTTTCATCTTCGATATTGTCTTCTTCAGATTGTCCATGAGTTCTCCCTGCTGAATTATAGGGACAATGATAAGGAAATGGAATACGATGTGACCATGGGACATATATACTTTGTCAGGCATGGTGAGAGCGAGTGGAATGTCGCAGATAGAATCTGTGGCCAGAGTGATATTCCACTGACAGCAAGGGGACATGAGCAGGCTATGGAGACCGGCAGAAGAATAGAGGAAATGGGCATCAAAGTCGATATGATACTCTCTTCTCCTCTGCTAAGAGCCAGGGAGACAGCCCGGCATATTGCCGAGATGACGGGAGTTCAGATGAGAATCGAGGAGCGTCTCACAGAGCAGAATTTCGGCATCTGGGAGGGAACGAGCCCACGTCGCTCTCCTGAATTCGAGCGTGCAAAGAGCTGCTTCATCTGCTCCTATGGAAGAGGAGAGAGCATGCTCCGCCTTGCACAGAGAATCTACAATCTGCTTGATGAGTGCATGGCCGACAGGAATCGCACATATCTGCTTGTTGCCCACAATGGGATTGCAAGAGTCGTCAGGTCGTACTTCGAGGATATGACCAACGAGGAGTATGCCTCATATAGTGTGAAGAACTGCGAGGTGGTCGAGTTCGGCCTTGAACAGGATTGCTGAAGACCTGGGCCTTCTCTCCTGATGAATTGAAAAGCCCCTGCTCAGAGTCAGGAGCTTTTGCAGAAGCTGTATGAATGTTCTTTTCTATCAGAGTTCCCTGAGCAGTTCGAGAACGATTCTTCCCGAGTTGTCCGCAGCGATCTGCATGAAGTTGCTGACCGATTCATGAGCAAGGCCATCTGCCTTGTCGGAGAGTGTTCTGATTACTACGAATGGGACCTTGTAGATGTAGCAGACGAGAGCAAGCGATGCTCCCTCCATCTCGCATGCAAGTGCATTGTACTTCTGCTGAAGTCTCTTCACATACCACTCTGAGGCTATGAACTGGTCACCTGTTGCGATCGTGCCGAAGAAGACCTTATCATCTCCGACGACCCTCCTGGCTGCAGCAAGTGCCTTCTCGGTAAGGGTACTGTCTGCTGGAATCCTGCCATCTTCAGGTCCTCTCTCGACGATCCACTCCCTGAAGTCGTCCCTGTCCAGCTGGCCATAGTCGTGAAGTACAAGGTCCTTGGATATGACGACGTCGGTCACCTTTGTCTCATCCGAGACACCTCCAGCGATTCCGGTGCAGATGACAGAGGAGATGCTGTAGGTGTTGAGAAGCGTGGTGGTACAGGAGGCCGAAAGGACAAGACCCATGCCTGCCTTCACGATCACGACATCCTTTCCTTCGAGCTTTCCTACGTGGAATTCAAAGTCTCCCACCTTGTCGACACGCTCCACCTCGGTCTTCGAAAGGAGCAGCGACATCTCACTGTCCATAGGCGAGACTATGCCTATTCTCTCATGTTCCTCGACTCTTCCCTGAGCAAGCAGCAGTGGAAGTGCGATTGCAGCTATCAGGACCAATGCCAGAAATCTCTTCATATTCTTTCTCCTATACGAC
>LVBC01000197.1 GCA_001604265.1 Spirochaetales bacterium Spiro_01 | reverse complement strand
ATCTGTCATAAGCTACTATCAATAGAATATCCACATTTCAAAATTAATGCAACATGTATAAAAGAATTTGTTGAGAGGTTTTTTCTTTCATTATTTCCAGATATTGGCTGACAGTACAATATTATGCAGATCAGGGCCTGATATCCACTCCCCTTTTGCTGAAAGTGCGAAAGTAGTACAATTCCTGTCATGCGCTTGAAGAAGAAGTTGATCGGCGACAGAGAATTCTATCTTATGGTCCTATCCATAGCCCTGCCGATCGCAATCCAGAATGGGTTCACGAACTTCGTAAACCTGCTGGACAATGTCATGGTCGGAAGGATCGGCACAGAGGCAATGAGCGGAGTTTCGATCGCCAACCAGTTCGTCTTCGTCTTCAATCTCTGCGTCTTCGGCTGCGTCTCCGGAGCTGGCATTTTCACGGCGCAGTATGCTGGAAACAGTGATTGGGAGGGGGTAAGGAACACAGTTCGCTACAAGCTGCTGCTTGGAAGCCTGCTTACTGTGCTTTTCTCTCTTTCGATAATCCTTTTCGGCCGGGAGCTCATCGGTCTCTTCCTGCAGGGTGCAAGCGATGGAGGAGATATCGAAGCGACACTTTCGCAAGGCCACAGCTACATCCTCATCATGCTGCTCGGCTTTCCCGGCTTCATGATAAGCCAGGTCTATGCCAGCACACTGAGGGAAAATGGAGAGACTTTGCTGCCGATGAAGGCTGGGCTTACAGCCATAGTCGTGAACCTTGTATTCAACTATCTTCTGATATTCGGCCACTTCTCACTTCCCAGGCTGGGAGTGCGTGGAGCTGCAGTTGCAACTGTCATAAGTCGATACGTGGAAGCTGCCATAGTGGTCACGAGGACACACAGTTCGATGAAGTTTGCAAGGGGTCTCTACAGCAGGCTCCGGATCCCATCCTCGCTTGCAGGAAAGATAACGAGGGCTGCCCTTCCGCTGGTCTGCAACGAGACGCTCTGGGCCATGGGAATGGCCTTCCTGGTACAGTGCTACTCCACAAGAGGTCTCAATGCAGTTGCAGGCTACAACATATTCTCCACGCTCCTGAATGTATTCAATGTGGCACTGCTGGCAATAGGCAATTCAGTCGGAATCATAGTAGGACAGCTTCTCGGAGCGGGAAGGATAGAAGAGGCGAAGGAGACAGACCGCAAGATGATATTATTTGCACTTATGGTCGGCGTCGTCTCCTGCTTCCTGATGCTCTCGATATCGAGGCTGTTTCCGATGATCTACAACACGAATGCGGAAGCAAAGCGCATAGCGGCCGACCTGATCGCGGCACAGGCGCTTTTCCTGCCTCTCTTCGCGCTGAAGAACTCCACCTACTTCACTCTGCGCTCCGGTGGCCAGGTCTGGATCACGATAATATTCGACAGCGTCTTCCTATGGACCTGCTCTGTTCCGATCGCATTCACCGTAAGCAGGTTCACAGACCTGGGCGTTGTCGGAATCTTTGCAAGCGTGCAGATGGGCGACTTCATCAAGTGTGCCATTGGACTATATATGATAGCAAAGGGAGTCTGGATAAGAAGAATAGTAGTGTGAACTACTCCTTCGCACTCTCGAGTATCCTCTCAAGCAATCTGATATTCCCTATCGTCTCGTCGAGAGGCAGAAGCTCCTTCTTTCCTTCGAGGATCGCCCTGGAGACGGCCTTCACCTCCTCGACGTAGCGCTCCTGGACAGGAACAGCTATCTCTTCTCCTGCTCCATCTCGCCCCCTCTTGAGAAGGATGCTGTCAGGTGCATCGACGAAGACTTCGGGAACGAGCAGTGTTCCCTCGCTGCCAGAAACCTCGAACGCCCTGTAGGAGAAGCTGTCGAAGCCGCAGTCCAGCTCTGCCATGACACCATCCGGATACTTCAGAAGAGCAGAAAGGGAGAAATCGACTCCGCCCTTCATGTTCTTCAGGGCAACGACACTCTCCGGTTCGTTTCCGACAAGATGGCCTACGAGGTTCACAGGGTAGCAGCCCACATCCCAGGCAGAGCCGCCACCGAGCTCCGGATAGAGCTTTATCGAGCCGGGACGGTCCAGGAGGAATCGCCAGGAGGCCTTCACCATCCTCACATCCCCCACAGCCCCGGAGTCCACAAGATTCTTGACCATCCGGGTCTTCTCCATGAAGCGGTACATGAAGGCCTCCATGAGAAAGACGCTGTTCCTTCTGGCAGTATCCCTCATCCTGATCGCATCAGCTGCTGTGATCGCCATCGGCTTTTCACAGAGAACGTGCTTGCCCATTTCCATGGCCCTTATGGCCCAGGTGGCATGCAGGGAGTTGGGAAGTGGTATGTAGACCACATCGACAGCGGGATCTGCAAGCAGCTCCTCATAGCTGCTGAAGTATCTCTGGAAGCCGAACTCTCCTGCCTCCTCAAGTTTCTCGCTGCTTCTCGATGCAATTGCATAGAGGCAGGCTTCGTCGCACCTTCCGATTGCAGGTATCAGGTTCTGTCGTGCAATCCTGGCCAGGCCCAGCACACCCCAGTTCAATCTTCTCTTCATCGGCTCCTCCTTTTAAGATGATAGCATCTCTTCCCTATTTCCACTCAACGATATAGAATCCCAATATGTTGAAATTCCTGAAGATACATATTGCATCCCCCTACAAGCACAGGGCCACTGCCTATGTCTACTTTGCACTGAGACTGCTTGTAATACCTATAATCATACGTGCGATATTCAGGATGGACTTCGAAAGTCTCTTTCTATGCTCACTCACTCTGCTTCTGTTTCTCCTGCCGAGCATCCTTTCCAGAAGGCTGAAGGTCGACTTTCCGACAGTGCTCGAGATAATAATCCTGCTTTTCATATTCTCGGCCGAAATTCTCGGAGAGCTCAACAGCTTCTATATCCGGATTCCGCACTGGGATACCATGCTGCACACAATGAATGGCTTTCTCTGTGCCGCTGTCGGCTTTGCACTGGTGGACCTTCTCAATCGCGATGAGCACTTCTCGCTGAAGCTTGCTCCCGGCTATATAGCCCTGGTGGCCTTCTGCTTTTCAATGACCATTGGAGTTACTTGGGAGTTCTTCGAGTACTCGATGGACCGCTTCTACTCCCACGACATGCAGAAGGATACTGTAGTTAGAACGATAAACTCGGTGTACCTGAACGAGAGCGGACTCAACAGGGTAGTCACGATCGAGGATATCGATGATGTGATAATAGTCCACTCGGATGGTTCCACAGAAGCCCTGGGCGTCGGCGGTTATCTGGATATTGGAATCCACGACACGATGAAGGACCTCTTCGTCAACTTCATCGGGGCCATAGTCTTCTCCCTCTTCGGCTACTTCTATGTAAAGGACCAGGGGAAGGGAATAGCATCGCTCTTCATACCGAGAATCCAACAGGAGGAAGATTTCGTGCAGGACTTCGATGAGGAGTAGCTTTCAATGGTGGCAGAGAGAGCAGTTACCTGTACAGACAGTTCCCTCTCCGCCGCACTCGACCACCATATCGTCCTGCTCGAGAGTGCCCTCAAGATAGTCCCTTACAGACCTGTCGGCCTTCCCCTTGACTCCTCCGATTATCTCGATCTGCCTGAGGGCAAGGTCGACCATCGACTCAGGGTCGAGATTTCCGCAGAGTACGGCCTCGATGCCGATATCTGCAAGCTCTGAAGCCCGGTTCCCCTCCTCTAGCCTAATATCCTCCTGGGAGAGGATCTCCTCCTCTTCAGTGTCGTACAGGCGGAAGGTGATCGCCTGTGAAAAGCGCTGATAGATGTAGCCATCGTCGGTCAGTGGTACTGCAAGTCTCATCTCTCGAGCTCCCTTT
>LVBC01000196.1 GCA_001604265.1 Spirochaetales bacterium Spiro_01 | reverse complement strand
ATATATGACCTGCTTTCCCCTTCTTATCATCTCCTCTGCAGCTCTGAGATAGACCTCGCTCTTTCCTGAGCCTGTCACACCGAAAAGATAGTAGAGGCCTGGACCAGAGAGTATCGTCCGAAGCGCCTCCTCCTGCTGGTAGTGGAGCCTTTCAATTGGAACGAAGCTGTCTTCGGAATCGAAGATAGAGCTTTCGCTCTCCCTCTTTCCCGAAGGTATCATCAGAGAGAGTACCTGACCGGGAGTGCACATATAGAAGGAGGCCATCCATCTTGCAAGGTCCACAAGCTCGTCCGTAAAGACCGCCTCCTTGTCGACGACCTTCCTTATCGGTCTTATCTCGTAGTCGACATCAGTCTCCTCAGAGGTCGATAGCACATAGGCAGTGACTGTCCTGTTCTTGAAGGGAACAGTTACTCTGAAGCCCTTTTCTACGACCTCACGGCTCTCATCGTATCGGTATGTGAAGGTGCCCTCTACAGGCAGTGGCACAAGGCAGGTAAGGAACATCACGCCTTCCTTGCTGCAGCTCTGCGCTCTGTGATGCCTGCAGCGGAGGCTGCAAGCCTGAGATCGTCCCACACAGCTCTCTTGAGACTCTGGTCGCCGAGCACCATATCAGGCGAATAGGTGACGAAGGAGGGAACATCTCTGTACAAAAAGCCTCTTCCTCTCTGCTTCGAGATATCAGGATCTCCTGTCGCTATCAGGCTTCCTGCCTCCCCGAGGAAGACGATTGCCTTCGGAGAGAGTGCATCCACCTGTGCCTCGAAGATCTTGACGCAGTCCTCAGCAATATCGAACTCTCCACCTGGGCACTTGATCACAGAGGTCAGATGGACCTCTCTGTTCTTCTCAAGGCAGAGTGCCCGGATCCAGCTCTCGAGGTATGCCATCGAATCAGGATACAGGTAGGAGCCATCTGGAAGACGCTTGTCGACAACGAACATTATCAGAGGATGAGAGGTCCCGACTCCAGGGTGGTCCTCTGGAAGGCGCTGCTGCCAGAGCGGACAGGAGTGGCAGTTGAGATAGCAGTCGCGCACCAGTGCAAGAGGAGAAAGGTTTCCCTTCTGCACACTCCTTCTTGCAACAGGAGCGGGCTTTGGACTCTCCTCCTGCCTGACTGTGACAACATATCTCGAAAGAGGAAGTCTTTCGGCAAGAGGGTCCCTTGATATTGCCCTTTCGGCCTCATCCAGTAGAGAGAGGAAGTAGCTATAGGCATCTGCGTTCATTCCACATCCTCCTCGAACCATCTGTACTCCTCTTCATCATAGCTTATCCTCGATAGATAGAGGCCATCCGAGACTGCAGTCTGCAGTGCCTTCGACCTCTGTCTGCTCTCGAGTATATCCCTGAAGGCCTCAGCTGGTGAACCATTCTGGCCAAGGGAGAGCATCGTTCCGACCATGCTCCTCACCTGGTGGTAGAGGAAGGCATTTCCACAGACTGTGTAGACGTAGACTCTCCTGCCATAGATATCCCTCTCCTCGCTCCAGAAGGACTCGTAGATGTCCCTGAACTTCGAAGGACAGTCATCCCGTGCAGAGCAGAAGGCAGTAAAGTCGTGGGTCCCCTTTATGAATGAAGCGTATGAGTTCAGCAGCTCTATTGGAGGAAGATGGTGCACGCCTGCGATGTGCCTTGTATCGAAGGGAAGCATATCCTCCTTCGCCTTCACATAGTACCTGTACTCTCGGGCCATGGCAGTAAAGCGTGCGTGGAAGACTCCAGTGCACTCCTCTGAGGAGAGGATCCTGACGCTCTGTGGAAGCTTTGTGTTCAGTGCAACTGCATACTTCTCTGCCGGAATAGTAACAGTCCTTGGGACATCGAAGTGCGCCACCTGGCCCAGGGCATGCACCCCGCGGTCCGTTCTTCCACTTCCGAGCACGGAAATCTCAAGCCCTGTCAAATCATTCAGGGCCCTCTGTATCGTGTCCTGGACGGAGACGCCATTATCCTGGCACTGCCATCCATGGAAGGCCGAGCCATCATAGCTGATCGTGAGCTTTATTCTTCTCTTGTCCTCTGGAACAGGTTCGACCTGTGGTCTATGCCAATCACTTCTTGCCATCGGCGGGACTCTTACTTGCTGGAGAAGAGGATCTTTACCACATCAGGTCTTGCCGCTACTGTGAGCGAGGCATCCTTGAACACCTTGTTGTTGTATGTGAGCACCACAGGCATCCTTGCGATTCCGCTCTCCTTCACGGCCGAGAAGTCTGCAGAGGCCACGATATCATCAGGGTCTACAATGTAGATCAGCTGATCGTTTCCGCTGATCACAACACTGACCGAGGATGGAATTGTGGATTCGGCTATAATCGAAGAGTCCTGCGGCATCGTGACATCCAGTGGAATGACAACGGTCCTTGAGGACATGTTGAAGTATCTGACAGACACGTAGATCAGGATTGCACAGAGCAGCGAGAGCAGCTTCGGAACCCAGCTTGCCAGGAAGTTCGCAGTGTAGGAGGAGGGCTTATTTGCCTGCTTCATCTTTTTCCTCCTTTTCCAGATCCTGTGGTCTCAGGTCGTGATAGTTGAAGAGTGAAAGGAGGACCTTCTTGATGGTCTCCTTCGAAAGGTCGTAGTAGATGTTGGCGTTGTAGGCCAGAGAGATTGCACCACTTTCTTCGGATACGATGATGATGACGGCATCGGACTCCTCGGAAAGACCGAGGGCCGCACGGTGCCTGGTTCCGAAGGAGGCCCTTATGTTGGTCTGCTCAGAAAGTGGCAGATAGCAGGAGGCGGCAACGATCCTGCCACCCTGGACTACTACAGCACCGTCGTGAAGCGGAGTATCGTGGTCGAATATTGTGTTGATAAGTGCGGATGAGAGCTCTGCGTTCAGTCTGGTACCGGATTCGATGACCGTCTTGATATCGGTATGGCGCGGGAAGATTATAAGTGCACCACGCTTCTTCTCTACCAGGGATTCGCAGGCAACGAGAATCGAATCGATCTGGTCTGCTGTCGTATTCTGGCCGATACGGAAGAAGCGGCCTCTCCTGGTAAGGAGAGTGGAGAACGATCTTCGAAGCTCTGGGTGATAGAGGACACAGAAGAACATGAAGAGCGGCAGCGTTGCATATCTGTATATGAGCAGCAGCAGCTCGAAGTTGAAGATATGGCAAACTCCAAAGCCAAGTGCATAGAAGATTACAATAGGTACGACCTGAGTGGCCTTTGTGTCTGCAATGGCCTCGTAGAGGAAGTACAATACCCATGCCAGTATCAGAATCTGCACGCCATCGCGCACATAGTCCAGAATCATGGCAGGATCACCTAAAATCCACATCTTGAATCAGTCCCTTTTCTCGGTCCAGCCCAGTGTTCTAGACACAGCCTTTCTCCAGAGTGCAATCTTGTCAGAACGCACAGTCTCTTCCATGCCTGGGGTCCATCGGATCTGTTCCTTCCAATATCTTGACAGATTTTTCCTGTTTTGCCAAATGCCAATGCTCAGGCCTGCAGCATAGGCTGCACCCAGTGCCGTTGTCTCTATCACCTTCGGTCTGATCACAGGCAATCCGAGCAGGTCAGCCTGGAACTCCATGAGCGGAGCCGAATTGGTGAGTCCGCCATCGACCTTCAGTGCCTTCAGGGCGATTCCACTGTCCTTCTCCATCGCCTCGAAGATGTCGTACGCCTGGAAGGCAGTGGCCTCGAGGACAGCTCTGCAGATGTGCGATCTGTTGACATAGCCTGTGAGACCTGCGATTACACCGCGTGCATCGCTCCTCCAGTATGGTGCAAAGAGTCCAGCGAAGGCCGGGACGATGTAGACGCCTCCGCTATCGGGAACCTGGGCAGCGAGCTCACTGAGCTGTGGAGCATCCTCCACGAGCTTCAGGTTGTCGCGGGCCCACTGCACGAGAGAGCCTGCAACTGCGATCGATCCTTCGAGCGCATAGATCGGCCTCTCGCCCTTCACCTGGAATGCGACTGTGGAGATGAGACCGTATCTGGAAAGACAGAGCCTTTCACCGGTATTCACGAGCATGAAACAGCCGGTTCCGTATGTGCACTTTGCCTCCCCTGGCTCGAAGCAGGCCTGACCGAAGAGTGCAGCCTGCTGGTCTCCCAGGATTCCGCAAACAGGGATTGCAGAGCCGAAGAGAGTGCACTTTCCATACACCTCTCCGATAGATGGACGTATCTTTGGAAGTGCCCTCTTTGGAATATCGAAGAGCTTGCAGAGCTCGTCGTCCCACTCCAGTGTGCCGATATTCATCAGCATGTAGCGGGAAGCGTTTGTGACATCGGTCACTATCTGCCCAGTCAGCTTGTAGGTGAGAAAGCAGTCGATCGTGCCGAAGATGCACCTTCCACTCTCTGCCTTCTCTCTGAGGCCAGGGACATTGTCGAGCATCCACTTTATCTTGGAGGCAGAGAAGTAGGGGCTGAACAGAAGCCCGCTTCTCTCTCTGAGCCACGACTCCTCGACCTCCGTTCTGAGTCCATCGATTATATCGGTGCCCCTGAGGTCCTGCCAGACGATGGCCTTGTGATAGACCTCGCCGGTTGCGGGATCGAAGGGTATTACAGTCTCTCTCTGATTCGTGATTCCAAGTGCTGCGACTTCACTGGCAGAGATTCCTGCCTTCTGCAGTGTCTCCCTTATGGTCCTTACAGTATTCGTCCAGATTTCATCTGGGTCATGCTCGACCCAGCCTGGCTTCGGAAAGTACTGTCTGTGCTCCAGCTGATGGTACTGTACTACTACCCCATTCTCATCGAAGAGCAGGAATCTTGTACTGGTCGTTCCCTGATCTATGGCACCTATGTATTTCGGCATGGTCTTCCTCTCTGAAGAGGAATTATAATGCATATTCTCTAGCAATTGGGCATTTTCTGCGCTCGGACGATATCACTCCTCATCTCCATCGTCATCGAAGCCATCATAGCCAAGTTCCATGCTGGAGGCCTTTCTGACAGGAAGCTTCCTCACTTCGAAATCGAGGCCCTCGTCCCTCATCAGCTTCTCGGGTCCAAGGGTGACCTTCACACCCGAATCGAACTTTGCAAGAGTCCTTTCAGCTGCCTTCATGACATCCTCTCGCGTCATGGCAAGAAAGCGCTGGAATCTTCTCTCACGCTCCTCGTCCGAGACCTCATAGAGGTAGCGCCTGAAACCGATCATAGACTTCTGGCCTGGCGCAAGTGGTCTCAGATAGGTCCCGAGAACCTGAAGCTTGGCATTCTCGAGCTCCTCCTCTGATAGAGTGAAGTTCTCGAGACTCCTCCTGAAGGCCTCGTATGTGCGCTTGATGGATGGGTCGCGATAGCTTGTGAAGCCTATGAAGCCCTCCATTGTGTCGACCCTTGCCGAGACGCCGTAGGCACCACCCTCTCCCCTGACGCTCTGCCAGAGAGAACCGGAAGAGATAACATTGCACAGAAGCTCTTCAGCCTCCAGACAGCCATCACCCCAGCTGGAGGAGAGAACTGTCACTGCGTTGTAGGAGACGAAGGATGAGAGATCGTAGAGGCAATCGAGCTTCTTTGCAGAGATACCTCTTTCAGCAGGGACCACAGGATCTGAAGGAGCAAGCCTTGAAAGGAATGCAGCGGCCCTCTCTCTCTCCCTATCCCCCTGTCTCTCTTCACAGGTTATGTGGATAGTGTACCTTCCCCTCTGTGAGAGGAGCGAATAGAGACGGACCATATTCCTCTTGGCCTCTGCCCTATCGAGTGTGTCGAAGAAGCTCCAGGCAGTAAGGCCCATCACCTCTTCTCCGAGAGTAAGCGAGGGTGTCAGAGGTGCAGAGGAGGCGTAGGCAGCATAAGAAGAGCCAGAGTATTCCACATTCTCCGAGTACTCTCCAAGAATATCGTCGATCGACATCCTTACAGCCTCGTCATCATCCATCTCAGCCTCAGAAAATAGAGTGTATAGGACATCGTACGCCTCCTCGACCCTATCCTCCAGGCACTTCATCCTGAAGACCATCATGGAGCGCACCTTGTCACTCGAGCTTCTTCCGGTCTCCAGATAGAGCCAGTGACCGCCTGTTGCGAGGCGCAGTCTTCTGTGGATCGAATCCTTGTCCGCATCGCCCTTTATGCCCACAAGGGAGATCGCCCTTGAGATCAATGTCATGTACCTCAGCTCGTCGACCGAGAGGTCGGCAAGGTCGATTGCGATATCTATGTAGACGATGGAGCCAGTGAGCTGCCTCTGGACCAGGATACCATCCGAGATCTCCTGTTCTATGTTCTCTGTTCTTGCAGGAATATCCTCAAGGTGCAGCTGCGGGATTGTGGCCTTCGCCTCCCTTGAGTCCTCCTCCTTCAAAAAGCGCCTTGCGTTCCTGTCATCCTCTGCACTGTATGAGGAGGCGATGCTCTGTGCGTATTCATCCAGAAGCTTCGTCTCCTTGTCGAGATAGTCGCTTTCAGGCTTCACATAGAGTGAAAGCCTGTGAGGATTATTGATGAGGTTGTCCTCGATCCACTCCTCGAAGAGGCGCGGATTTGCTTCAAGGCGCTTCTTCAGCTCGGCAAGCTCTCTCTTCGGGTGGAGCATATTCGATGGGTTTCCACCCCGCTCCCAGCCTCTGATGCACTTGGAAAAGAGTATCGTACCGTTTGGAATACCTCCAGGAATCTCCTGGAGCGTGAACTCGTATCTTCTGATCGAGGACACTATGATATCCGGATTGATGCCATCCCTGACGATATCCCTTAGAGAGTCGAGGATGAACTCCTCCGCCTTTTCTGCCTTCTCCTCTGTCAGGCCGGTCATGCCAACGGCAAGAGGAATCTCGTAGAAGTCCGGACTGATTCCGCTCTGCGAGGAGATATCCTTGCCGATTCCAGAGTTGAGGATGGCCTTGTGAAGTGGGCAGGAGGGAGATCCAAGCAGGATATCGACAAGCAGATTGAGAAGAGTCATGTCGCTTCGGTCGTCACAGTGGCACCTGGTAAGCCAGGAGACCATCAAGGTCCCCTCCGTCTCTCCATCGCCTGCAGCGGATGGAAGCGTGAGTCTTCTGGGTTCTGTCCACCTTCTGCTCTCTTCCACACGTGGCCTGAAATCAGTGCTCTCTGCTGCCGAGAGATACCCTTCGAGCCTTTCGAGGACCTCTTCGATATCTATATCCTTTCCATAGAGGAAGAGTCTGCAGTTGGAGGGAGTGTAGAACCTTCTTGCAGTCTCGAGATACTTCTCATATGAGAGTCCTGCAATCTCGACAGGTCTTCCACCCGAATTCTCCCTGCAGGGTCCCTCATCGAACAGTCTGGCAGTGCACTCTCTTGCGACGACCGACTCGCTCTGGCTCTCATCTCCCCTCATCTCATTGAACACAACGCCATCGAAGGAGTACTTTCCACCCTTCTTCGTCAGCCTCACGCCCTCGCTTGAGAAGGAGACCTTTCTCAATAATGGCCTGAACACTGCATCCGTATATACGCTGAAGATGTTGTCGAAGTCCTTCTTCACCGGTGAGGCCGCAGGATAGACAGTCCTTGTCGGATATGTGAGTGCATTCATGTAGGTATTGCAGCTTGAGGCGGAGAGTGCCGTGAAGGGGTCCTTCACAGGATACTTCTCGCTTCCAGAGAGGACTGTATGCTCGATTATATGGAAGACGCCATTGCTGCTCTCTGGCAGTGTGACGAAGGAGTACGCGAAGTAGAGCTCCTTGTCATCTGCCTTGACATGGTATACCTCCATACCGCTTCTGTGCCTGTAGAGAATCGCAGGAGCTGAATAGTCCTCGAGATAGCCTTCATCAATGATTTCAAAATTGTCCGATGCACCCATGAAATGAAAAGTAACCCTAAGGGTTGTCTTTGACAACTACGGCAGGAGAAAATATTCTACCAATATGTTCTATATAGGCCCCCATGTATCGATAAGTGGTTCTCTCTCGCTTGCTGCAGAACGCGCACGCAAGATAGGCGCAAGCGGCTTCGGCCTCTTCACAAGAAACCAGAGGCAGTGGGTATCGAAGCCACTATCAAGTGAGGAGATTGTCCTTTTCAGGAGAAGCCTCGAGGATAATGGCTATACACGCGACATGCTCCTTCCACATGACAGCTATCTCATCAACCTTGGAAACCCGGATGATGAGAAAAGGAAGAAGAGCCTTTATGCCTTCATAGAGGAGGAGCGCAGGGTCTCGCAGCTTGGACTGAGATACCTGAACTTCCACCCGGGCAGCCATGTCAACCAGATCGATCCTGATGGCTGTCTTTCTCTTATTGCAGAGAGCCTGCAGGAGGCGCTGGAGAGAGTTCCCGATGTCGAGCCTGTACTTGAGATAACAGCAGGAATGGGAAGCAATATGGGCTCGAGCCTTGAAGAGCTCGCGACTATAATAGAGCGCTGTGGGAACGACTCAAGGCTCGGTATCTGCATCGATACCTGCCACGCCTTCCAAGCAGGCTACGACATCTCATCTCCAAGGAAGGCCGAAGCCTTCTTCGATCTGGTCGAGGAGAAGCTGCCAGGCAGGCTAAGGGGCCTTCATCTCAACGATGCAAAAGCACCCTGCGGCAGGCATCTTGATAGACATGAAAGTCTGGGAAAGGGTCAGATAGGATTGGATACCTTCCTCTGGATCAGCAGTCAGACGAGGTTCGAGAACATTCCGATGGTACTTGAGACGCCAGATGAGACACTCTGGCCTGAAGAGGTCGCTCTGCTTCTTCAGAGATAGTTCGTGAAGGCTGCGGCTATATCCTCTCCATAGCTTCTGAAGAGCTCTTCGTTCGCACTCTTCTCATCGACCCAGGTGACGCTTCTTATATGGTCATCGCTTGTGATGATGGAGCCATCGCCAAGTCGGTAGAAGAAGGCCCTTCCCTCAGCAGTCCTGATGTTGTTTCCGGTAGGCGGTCTGTAGACATCGTAGAGGCCGACCCTTCCCCAGATCAGGTACTTCGCATCTGGGAAGTTCACTCTCACCTGGGAGAGCACCTCCTCTTCGCTGTCATAGTCGACCCTTGTACAGACCGGTGCTATGCCCTCGTTGATGAAGTAGGCCTCGACAGCCTCCTGTGCATAGCTCGTATCCAGCCTGTTTCCTCTGGCATCGTATTCGATCAGGCTTATGACAAGCTCCCCATCCTTCACGAAGGAGCTCTTCGAGTATGTGAACTCTCCTGTTATCGATGAAGCTATCCTGTAGAACTCCTCGAAGAAGGTTTCATCGAGATACTTCAGAGCTCCTGCGATCTGCTCACTGAAGTCGAGATAGAAGTGAACTGTTCCCTCGTTCGCCATTGGAGAGTAGTACTTCTGGAAGGTGAAGTTTCCCTTCCTTCCTGTCTTGAATGGGAGGATGAAGGTCTTGTCCGCATAGCCGGAAAGCGGGAACTGTGCCATTACCTCGGCATTGACGATATTCGGATGGAAAAGTCCCTTGTGCCTGATCAGCTTGACCTTTACCGAGCCCTTCTCCGGATTTGCTCCGTAGACCTTCATGCGGATGTTGGAAAGGTATCCGATGGCCCTATCAAGAAGTGCCCTGCTCTGATACTCCTCTCTCTTGACAGGACCGGAGGCAGAGACCTCGACAGCCTCGAGGCAGTGGATCACTGCTTCCACATCGTTGTTCTCACGATAGCTTTCTGTGGCCATTTCGAGAAGTTTTCCTATCCTATTCTCTCTTGCAAGGATATCGCGGTACTCTTGCCCTCTGACACTGTCGATTGCTTTTTCCGAGGCTGATGCAAGCACGTAGCACTCATATGCGTTCTGATCCTCCATCTGCCTTGCAAACTCGTCAACGAGGACAAGCTCGGCCTCGGCCACAGAGCCAAGACTCATCAGCTCCCTGTAGTATCTTCCTGTTATATCCTGTCCTACTTCTACAGAAACACTATCGAGCAGGTCGTTGACTGCTGCACCCCTGGCCTGCGACTCAATCGAGCCTCTTCCATAGCCGATGA
>LVBC01000195.1 GCA_001604265.1 Spirochaetales bacterium Spiro_01 | reverse complement strand
ATCTCGCTGCTCGGGAGGATGGACTGCCCCTTCACTGTAAAGGGCGAGAGGAGCTTCCTTGCTGCCTGTCTCCTGCATGATATCGGACACTTCCCCTACGCGCACTCCTTAAAGGAGCTTTCGATAAAGGAGCATGAGGAGATCGCAGCAGATGCGATTCTCTCCGACAGGGAGCTGTACGATGCAATCTGCAGAGCAGGAGCAGACCCTGAGATGACAGCCTCGATCATAGACAAGAAACGCCCTTCAGAGAGGGAGACCGAGATATACCGCAACTTCCTTTCGGGAGCACTGGACCCTGACAAGCTCGACTATCTCAACCGGGATGCATTCTTTGCAGGAGTGCCATACGGCATCCAGGATAATGACCACATACTCTCCACTGTTGTGCTGTATGAGGACCGCCTTGCCCTACCATTCAACTCCTACCAGTCGCTTGAGAACATCCTCTTCTCGAAGTACCTGATGTACAAGAACGTCTACTGGCACAAGGGAACGAGGGGCGCGACCGCCATGATAAAGAAGGCACTTCTCTCTGCAATCAGGGAGGGCTTTCTCGGAAAGGGAGAGCTCGTCATGCTCGATGACTTCCAGTTCCAGGCACTGGAGAACCGTCAGTACGAACCCTTCCGCCTGATCCGGGATGTTGCGAACAACCGTCTTTTCAAGGCGGCATTCACCAAATCGTGGGAAGCTGACGGACGACTTGAAATGGAGGCAGGTGACATCGAGAGAAGGTTCGTATCTGAAGACAGAATATGGAAATGCCTTGTCTCCGAGTACCCTTCTCTCAAGCGCTTCGAGGTGATCATAGACATCCCGGAGCCGATCTCCTTCGAATCCGATGTGAGGATAATCATGGAGGATGGGAGTGCCAGGAGCTTTGGAGAGGTGACGAACCTCTTTACAAAGGATGTCGGAACGCAGTTTGCAAAGGCGCTCAGGACAGTGAGCGTATTCACTCCGGAGTATGTCTCGAAGGAGTCTGTAGAAAGGGTCATAGGTGAGTGCTTTGGATGATAGAAAAGACTTCCGCGAGCTTCTGGAAAGCCCTCTTCCTCCCTGGGTGCAGAGGTTTGTAAAGGGGACAGGAAGAGCGATAAACCGCTATGGGATGATAAAGGACGGAGAGCGGGTACTGCTCGCTGTCTCCGGGGGAAAGGACTCCCTTGCCCTTTCCCTTGCACTCTCTCTCAGAAGGCGCTGGATAAAGGACAGCTACACACTCTCTGCGCTGATGATAGACTGGGTCGAGCACCCTATTCCCAAAGATATGCGCCCAAAGCTCCATGAGTACTTCTCTGCACTCGATATCGACTTCGAGATCCTCGATGCACAGCAGTTCTCGATGGACAGCGAAGAGGACTACAACTGCTACATCTGCTCCAGGAACAGAAGAAGGCTTCTCTTCGAATATGCAGAGAAGAAAAATGAGACTCTCATAGCCATGGGGCACCACCTGGATGACTTTGTCGAGACTGCACTGATGAACCAGTTCATCCACGCAAAGGTGAAATCGATGATGCCTGTCCAGTCCTTCTTCGATGGAAAGCTGCATATAATCAGGCCTATGATAGAGATACATGAGAGTGTCACAGGACGACTTGCCAGAGAGTATGACCTTCCCGTGGTCAAGCCGGTGTGCCCATACGACCAGACGAACATCCGTTCGAGGATAAGGCCGATAGTCGGAGAAATGGTCCACATCAACTCCCTGGCACGCGAGCACATCTATCAGAGCCATGACCTTTCAGACTGCTATCTGAAGAGAAAAAATTAGCCTTTTTAGACGCGCTAATTGATTCTGAACCTGTTTTTCAAAAGAGGAAATCATGATAGACTTGTAACCAAATGACCTTGATAGAGGATGTTGGTATGAGAA
>LVBC01000194.1 GCA_001604265.1 Spirochaetales bacterium Spiro_01 | reverse complement strand
AGCCTGCACCGAATTCTGTCGCAATCCTTCTGAATGCGCCATCGGTGTAGCCTGCCAGCGGTGCCAGGAACAGGTTGGATCTGAAATGTATGTTTCCAATCTCCATGTGTGATAGAAAACCTCAAAACGTCTCTTTTGTAAAGCAAGATTGCTCATCAGCTTGCTAAACTCCAATGGTCATGATAGTTTTATCTCATGGCTAAGAAAGTAGTTGAAAGGGATGATATGGCCTACGTCTACGTGGTCAAGAATACATCCTATAATGATAAAATGCTGGCGGCGTGGGATTCTCTGCTCTATGCAGGTACACAGGTCGTCTATGAGACCAGGTACGGTCTGGACCTTGGTGTGATAATAGGTCCGGCACCTACTGGTGTGAAGGGGTACGTTCCGGGAGATGCCGCTGTGAAGGGCGCCTGCATCAACTTCGGCTCCGGAGAGGAGAAGGAGTGCCAGGGCTCCTGTCCGGTCTGCATCGGTTCAAGGGTCCCGAAGAAGGTCAAGGTGAGCGGAGATGTCGCCTGGCTCGACCATCTGGCAACCCCCTCCGAGATAAACAAGGCGAGAGAGAATGCAGCCAAAGAGGAGTATGCGCTTGTAGTGTGCAGGGAGAAGGTGCAGAAGCACAAGCTCGACATGAAGCTGATATCCGCACACTTCCTTCTGGGTGAGCCGAAGGTCATATTCTTCTTCTACGCTGATGGCAGGGTCGATTTCAGGGATCTGGTAAAGGACCTCGTGCAGGTCTTCAAGATGAGGATCGAATTGAGGCAGGTCGGAGACAGGGACGAGGCGAGCATGCTCGGCGGTCTCTCGGTCTGTGGCCGGGACCTCTGCTGCCACAGCTTCAACACGAATGGGCAGCAGATACAGATAAAGATGGCAAAGGAGCAGGACCTTTCGCTGAACTCCTCGAAGATCTCCGGCCCATGCGGAAAGCTGCTCTGCTGTCTGGCATACGAGTACGACTACTACCTTGAGGAGAAGGCAAACTGTCCTCCAGAGGGCTCCAGACTGAAGCTGGATCATGAGCTGTGGAGAGTCAGTGCTGTGAATATCCTGTCCAGGAAGATCACAGTGCAGGGCAGCGAAGGGAGAAGTCTTTCCATCCCATTCGATTGTGTCAGCTACAACTCTGATACAGGGCACTGGGAGGTCGATGAGGAGTTCGAGGACGAACTCTTCAGCGCAGAATGAAGAAAGTTCTTTCTGTGTATTGACCGAAGTTGGGTTTTTTGCTAGTTTTGTAAATCGCGCAGCTTTAGTTAAAGTTGTAATACAAAAGAAATAAACTAAAATAACAAGAGTATTTTAGAACGGAGGAATAAAGTGTCTAACAAGTCCGCTGAAAAGAGAGAGCGCCAGAACGCTAATCGCAGAATGCACAATCGTATGGTAAAGAGTGCAGTAAGAACTGCTATCAAGAAGTTCGATGCAGCTGTTGCAGCAAACAACAAGGAAGCAGCTCAGACAGCCATGGCTCTCAGCTTCAAGCTTCTTGACAGCGCTGCAAGCAAGGGAGTTCTCCACAGGAACACTGCCAGCAGAAAGAAGTCAAGAATGTACCACGCTTTCGCAAAGCTCGCATAAAAAGTATTCACACCTAAGAATACGCAAACATACAGGCTGCTCCATTTAGATCGAATAGATGGGGCAGGTACTGAAAAAAAAGACAATCAAGATTCCCAGGAGTTTATATCATGGAAAAAGAGAAGCTTACCAAAGCTGCTATGATTGAAAGTCTTCACAACAAGCTCGGTATCTCCCGCACTGACATCCACAT
>LVBC01000193.1 GCA_001604265.1 Spirochaetales bacterium Spiro_01 | reverse complement strand
ATAATTGCAATCTTCGGCAACAGAAAAGTTCCTCGGTTGCTACAGTAATCGCAGTTCGAGCACAAGAACAGGTATGTGGATGATACTGCTTCTTCTCATCTCCCTTCCTCTCTCATCATCGGCCCTGACATACTATCCGGATAGAAGTGAGTTCGCACTGAGGACCGACGATATCTACATCGATACTGGAGAGAGCGAATTCTACTTCCAGAGAGGGCACATTGAGGCAGGAAGACTCTCATCCAGGCAGCTTCAGAGTCTCTACTCTCCATTCTACAGGAAAACGAAGATACTGGGTCTCTCTCTGGACAGGGGAAGGCTCGATCTCCACCTGCTGTACTATCCCTCTCTTGCCGAGGGATTCAGCTATGAGGGAGAGAAAACAAGACTCTCATTTCTTGTCGACAGGGGAGGGAGCCTTGACGACGATCTGCTTGTGAAGAACAGCCAGAGGGGACTTTGGGAGGGTGTGAGGGGAGAAGTGGAATTCGAGCACTCGTTCTGGAGCCTTGGAGCGACCTTCGGCTTCTTTCCATCCATTGGGCCGATGTGCGTCATCCGCATGGCAGCACGTTCTTCAGGTCTGGAGATATCCTACACAAGGGGAGAGTTCCCGACTGTCGGCAGAAGACTCGAGGAGTACATCAGGCTCGATTACAGAAGCAGATACCTCGACCTGCAGTACTCGCTCGGAAGGGGCACTGATGCAGTCAGAGTAGGTACATGGAGGGAGCGCTACAGCAGAGAGAAGGCGACGCTGAAGCTCTTCATGGCAAGGTTCACAGTCGAGAGGAACGGCAGCTACAGCAGCAGAGGAAAGAGGACGAAAAGCTCGATGATGACACTATCGTTCTCCTCCTTCGATATCTCGCTGAAGGACACAGATGTAATATATATAGCATATCGCAGTAAAAGAGCGGCTCTAAGGATAGGCAGTGATGGCACCTGGAGAGCGAGTATGGAAACAGAGAGGAGTGGACTCAGGCTTTCTGTCTCCTTCAGCTCGAAGGAGGAGGTATCTGCCTACGTCACGTACCTCTTCTAGAATTCGCCCATCAGCCTTACTTCATACTCGAGTTCTATTCCTCTCTTCTCTCTGACCTCTTCGCGTATCTCTCTGGAGAGTCTGTAGAAGTCGAGGCTCGTTGCATTTCCAGTATTCACGAGCACGTTGGCATTGAAGGCAGATACCTTTGCGCCTCCGACTCTTCTCCCCTTGAATCCGAGCTCGTCTATTATCCTTCCTGCACTCTCTCCTTCAGGGTTCTTGAAGAAGCAGCCGAGGGAGGGGTAGATAAAGTGTCCCTTCTCGATCCTCTCTCTCTGGTAGTGCTCCTTTTCAAGTCTGACTGAAACTGTGTTGAGACTTGGGGTGAGACGGAATGCTGCATGGACAATGATGACCTCATCAGTCAGTGGCCCCTTGCGATATTGGAAGGAATCGCAGTAATTGGGCGATCGTCTTGGCTTTCCATCCCTATCTATGTAATCGATGTAGAAGCATCTGTCTCCGGCCGACAGACCATTTGCACCAGCATTCCCATGTATCGCTCCGCCAACTGTTCCTGGCATTCCGCCAAGCTTCTCGAGCCCCCTGAGATTGTGCTCGATCGACTTGTTGATGACGTTGTCCATCCTCTCTCCCGCAGCGGCTATGACGAGGCTCCCCATCATCGTTATGCCCTTGAGATGTGCTGTCGATATGACAAGCCCCCTGATGCCGCTGTCCGAGATCAGGGTATTGGTGGTTCCTCCGAGGACGGTTATCGGAGTATCGGTCCTTCTTGCCTCCCTGACAAGCTCGCAGACCTCGTCCGCACTCTTGGGAAAGGCGAGGATATCGGCCCTTCCTCCGCACCTCAGATAGGAGTAGCGGGACAGCTCTGCATCGGTCGATATATTGATTTTTTCACTGTATAGGCCTACATTAAAATCCATATTATCATTATATTTGGAAAAGCAAGTAAAACAAGATAAAGGAGCAATGAGTATGCCTGTCAAACTTTACAACACAATGTCCCGACGTTTAGAGGATTTCAAGGAAATCACACCAGGAGAAGTCAGGATGTACTGTTGCGGACCTACTGTTTACAACTATGCACATATCGGAAATCTCAGGACCTTCATATTCGAGGATATACTCCACAGGACTCTCGTTCACGCCGGCTACAAGGTGAAGCACGTCATGAACATCACCGATGTAGGTCATCTCACAGGCGATGGGGATGATGGAGAGGACAAGATGAGCAAGAGGGCCAAGGAGACCGGCAGGAGCGTATGGGATATCGCGAAGTTCTATACAGATGCCTTCTTCGAGGATGAGAGGAACCTCAATATCACAAGGCCGGATGTCATCTGCAAGGCCACAGACCACATCCAGGATATGATCAAGCTCATCCAGGAGCTCGAGGCCAAAGGCCATACATACATTTCCGGTGGCAACGTCTACTTCTCGATCGATACGATCGACGACTATGGAAAGCTTGCAAAGCTTAACCTCCACGAGCTGCAGGCAGGTGCGAGGATCGAGGTCGATGCGAACAAGAGGAATCCAAAGGATTTCGTTCTCTGGTTCACCAAGTCCAAGTTCGATGGCCAGGCAATGACCTGGGACAGCCCCTGGGGCGTTGGATACCCAGGCTGGCATATCGAGTGCTCGGCAATGTCAAGCAAGTACCTTGGAAGGCACTTCGACATCCACTGCGGTGGCATCGATGCAATTCCAGTCCATCACACCAATGAAATAGCACAGAGCGAGGCCGCTAGTGGAGAGAAGCCCTGGGTCAACTACTGGTGCCACGGCGAGTTCCTGCTCAACGACAAGGGCAAGATGAGCAAGTCCTCCGGCGAGTTCCTCACCCTGCCAGTTCTCATCGAGAAGGGGTACAACCCGCTCGACTACAGGTACTTCTGCTTCACAGGCCACTACCGCAGCCAGCTGAAGTTCAGCTATGAGGCTCTCGATCAGGCAAGGGCTGCAAGGGAGGGACTCTTTGCAAGGGTCTCCGAGATGAAGGCAGAGGCACAGCCTGCAGAGCAGCTTTCCGAGAAGGCAATGGGCTTCAGGAACAGGTTCTTCGCTGCAATGGAGAACGATCTCAAGGCTCCACAGGCTCTCGCAGCCCTCTGGGGCCTTGTCAGGGACAATCAGATTCCATCCTCCGAGAAG
>LVBC01000192.1 GCA_001604265.1 Spirochaetales bacterium Spiro_01 | reverse complement strand
CATGCCGATGCGCTTTCTAAGTGCGTTGAGCTCCTTCTCCGAGAGCTTCTTTCCATCCTTGTAGAGGATACCCTCACGGATTTCGATGGAGACATCTCCGATTGAGATTCTTCCGTCATCTGGAATCTCGAGAAAGTTGATGCATCTTACCAGTGTGGACTTTCCAGCACCTGAGTATCCTATGACTCCGTACTTCTCCCCATCCTGGATGTCGAGCGAGACATTCTTCAATGCCTGAACATCACCGCTTTTAAGATGGAAGGTCTTGTTGTAGTTCTCTATCTTTATCATATTGCTGGTTCCAATTATCAGAAATCGAGGAAGAATGTGAAGCTTCCCACGACGTTCCTGTCCGGTCCCTCCGAATACTTGTCGCCCTTTATCAGGTATGCAATCTGGTAGCCAAGATCGATGAAATCGAAGAAGGATACAGTCACCTGAACACCGCACGAGGAGAGGTAGTTGATATCGGTGTATGTGGAGTTGTAGTAGTGTCCACTGCCGAAGCCCACATCATAGAAGAGGTTTATCCTTGGGAAGATTCCACTCTCTCCGAGATCCGGACCTGCAAAGCGGATATCGAAGTTGTTGACTGCGGAAAGCTCGGTTCCATAGCTGTATGGGTTGAATCCTCTGACCAGTCTGCCAAGAGAGGCAGGTCCCTGCACTGCTACAGGTATCTGATCGCCGCTCAGCAATGTGACATTGGCCCTATCGATCAGAGTGATCGAGAAGGAGTTCCTTCCATTTGCACCGATAGACTCGATGAGTGTCTTTGCTGCAACGGCATTCAATCGGAGCATGAAGAAGTCCGCACTCTCATTGAAGGCCTCGGGAGCAAGCCTGAAGTCGAAGGTGGCAAGAAAGCCGTCGCTTGCAGTCTTCCTGTCATCCATCTGGTCGAGCTTCGTCTGGAAGGAGATGAAGTGCCCAACGAACTGCCTGTTGCCCTGGAGGTCCGGATAGATCGCTCCACTGTAGTCGTCTCCGATATAGGAATCGAGCGATCTGACCTCGTACTTTGTCGGATTCATGCGGTTTCGACCCTTGACCATCGAATTCATGCTGGACTCGATCCTCATCTCATAGGCCAGAGTGAATGTGAAGAGGTCCTTGCTGCCCATGGTCGAATTTCCAAGACCCTGCTTCAGCCTGAGCATCCAATCGGTACGGAAGGTATCATAGATGATCGGGTCTTCTGTAATGACTGCGCCGGTATTCGCATCCAGCCAGAGCTTCCTCTGAAGATAACCTATACCGAAAAGTATCTGGAACTCCGATCTGTTTCCATCTAGTAGCTCTGGCAGATCATAGCCAAAGCCGGAAAGCAGATAGGTCGGGAGGAAGCCACCTGCAATCTCCGCATGCTGGTCCATATCGCCAAAGACAAAGTGCAGTGGCTCTGCAGCAAGTGCAGAAAGACATAGTGACAGCAACAATACCAATACGACAAATTTCTTCATGATGGATGAAATATATCACAAAAGCATTCAAATATCATAGCTTGCGATAAAAATAATGCTATGCTAATATCTCCTTGTCGGGCCCATAGCTCAGTGGTTAGAGCTGCGGACTCATAACCCGTTGGTCCCTGGTTCAAATCCAGGTGGGCCCATAGAGGAGAAGCGCTATCGTTTCTCCTCTTTTCTTTTATATGCAAGATGCAGTGGAATCTGGAAGAGGAGGAAGAGCACTCCGATACAGCCCAGGGTCAGAAGGACGTTGCGCCAGCCCAGGTGCTGGTAGATG
>LVBC01000191.1 GCA_001604265.1 Spirochaetales bacterium Spiro_01 | reverse complement strand
GAGAATGATTTCTTCCTCTCCATCTTCGGAAAGAAGAGCTCCTCCAATAGAACCGGTTTTTCATACGAGAAGAGTGACAGGAGAGAAGAGCGGGAGAGAAGGCAGAGGGAAAAGGATGCAAAACGCCAGCAGAAGAGGATGCTGAAGGAGAAGCTCAAGACACACTCGCTCTTCTACTGTCCCAACTGCAAGTGCAAGTGCTTCGTTCCCAAGGGAAAGGGAAAAGTAAGGATAACCTGTCCCAAGTGCGGCGAGAAGTTCATAGGCAAAACCTGATATGTTCGGCTACCTGGTCCTCAACAGGAAGGATATAACGAAAGCAGACTCAGAGCGCTACAGGCTGGATTACTGCGGCCTCTGCAGGGCTCTCAGGAGCGAGTATGGGAGACTTGGTTCCGTTGTGCTCTCATACGATATGACGCTGTTGAATCTTCTGCTCGACGACCTCTACAACGAGAGGCCCGAGGAGAGGAAGGGGCACTGCCACTCAAGGCCTGTTTCTCTCAGATACATCCACTCCAGATTCTCCACCTACTGTGCCCACATGCAGGCGCTTCTATCGCTCTTCTCGCTGAAGGACAGAGCGAAGGATGATGGAAAGCGCTCCTTGGTGCTCAGTGCCCTCGAAAAAAGGGAGGAGGATATAAGGTCAAGGTTTCCAAGGCAGTACGAGTCTGTCAGGCTCTGCATCGAGAGGCTTGATGAGAAGGAGGCAGAGAACTGTCAGGACCCACTTCTCATGAGCCAGATCGCAGCGGACCTCCTTGCAGAGATCTTCGTTCCTTTCGAGGGTGATCTATTCTCGGAGGACCTTTCTCTCCTTGGAAGGAGCATCGGAAGATATGTATACCTTCTCGATGCCTACGACGATCTGGAAAAGGACAGGAAGAAAAACAGATACAATCCATTTCTCGAAATGGAAAATGATGTAGACTTCAGAGGAAAGGTCCGTGAGCTTCTCCAGGACTCTGCCACACAGGCGGCACTGGTGCTGGAAAAGCTTCCTCTGGATGAGAATCTCAACATTCTCAGGAATATAATATACAGTGGAATGTGGACAGGCTTCGAAAGGAAGGAGAGCAGCAATTGAGAGACCCATATGAAGTTCTAGGCGTATCAAGAGGTGCCTCCGACGACGAGATAAAGGCAGCCTACAAAAGGCTGGCAAGAAAGTACCACCCGGACCTCAACAACAACTCTCCCGATGCCACAGAGAAGATGCAGGAGGTCAACTCGGCCTACGACGAGCTGATGAACAAGGGAAAGGCCAACAGCTACTACGACAACTTCGGTCGCAGCCAGAGCAGCACTGGAGGAGGAGAGAATCTGGCCTTCCAGGCTGCCATCAACTACATAAGGTTCAGAAGATTTTCAGAGGCGATGAACGCTCTTGGGGGAATTCCCGAAGCAGAGAGAAATGGACTCTGGTACTACCTTGTCGCAAATGCGCAATACGGGCTTGGATACCTTACAGAAGCCAAGCTGGCTGCCAGGAAAGCGTGCGAGCTTGAACCAGGCAATGTAGAGTACAGGATGTTCAGAGACAGGCTGGAAAGCGGCTTCAACTTCTATACAAGCGAGAACATGAGCTATTCGAGACCGCAGTTCAGCATCTTCACCAACTGCTGTCTTTCATACTTCCTGCTTCAGCTCTTCTGTTTGTGCTGCTGTGGCCTGTGATCATCCAAAGGCCTCATGACGGCGTGGATGATCTCGGAGACGTACTTCGGAGCCTCCTCCAATGTAAGCCCCTTCTCCTCTGAAAGTGCATCGAGATAGGTCTCGACGATTCCATTGACAAGAAAGGCGATGGACCACTCGACATGTCTGTTCTCTCGCAGACCAGAGAGGACATATTCGACGCCGGAGAAGAGCTCGTATAGCTTGTTCTTCCAATCTCTCACGATCGCTCCCCTCTCTATGTCGATCAGCATCCTGTAGTATTCGGGATCCCTCAGAAGGAAGGAGGAGAACTCTGTGAGCGTCGGCTCCGGGTCCTTGAGGAAGGCTATGAAGTTTATCTTCTCGATGGCCATTCCCAGCTCGCTGACAGTATCGCTCTGTATCCTGTCGAGCACATCGCCAGGGCTCTTGAAGTGGGCATAGAAGGTTCCCCTGTTGATATCTGCCCTCTCGACGATAGCTGTTACAGTTATCTCCTCGAAGGGCTTCTCTCTCATCAGGGAGATGAGTGCATTGCGAATAAGCGCCTTGCTCCTTTTGGATGAGCGGTATTCAGCGCGAACTCTTGCAGGCTTCTCGATTTCCATCAGCACACCTCCAGCTTTTCCATTGCCTTTGAAAGACCATCGTTCAATATGTCGTCTGCAATATAGTCGGCCACATCCCTGACAGCCTGGCAGGCATTTCCCATTGCGACTCCAAAGCCTGCCTCCTCGACAAGCTCGACATCGTTCGGCCCGTCGCCGAAGGAGATGGAGGAGGAGAGAGGAGCGTTGTAGTAGTCCAGGACAGCCCTCATGCCTATCGCCTTGGACTGCCCCTTTACTATTATCTCGGCTGTACTGTCCAGAGGAATTCCCATCGCATTGTCGACGACATCGTATCTGTCAGCAAGCTCCCTTCTGATGGAAACGACATCGCTATCCGGAGTCCAGAAGCATATCTTGGTCACATCCGAGCGGACAGGATAGCTTTCCACCTCCACAAGATTGCCTATCGTCAGGACCCCGCCAAAGGACTTCCTGCAGAGCTCTGTCAGAATATCTATGAAGCTTCTTTTGATCAGAGAGCGGCTCCTGGTCTGGAAGAGCATCTGCCAGCCCCTGTTGCTACCGATTTCGATAAGCTCCTTTATCTCGTCCTCTGAAAAGCAGCTTGAAAAGACCTCCTGGCTGCCGACATAGGCCAGCGCTCCACCACAGTAGACTCCACCATCGAAGTAGATTCCATCCAGCCTTGGATCCACCTCGGCCGGACTTCTTCCTGTGGCAAGAAAGAGCTTGTGTCCCCTCTCATGGGCCCTTCCGAGTGCCTGTACAGCGCTCTCTGGAGCCTCCTTTCCGAAGGGGACTATTGTACCATCTATGTCGAAGAAAAGGTACTTCGTCATTATCTGACCACACATCTCCAGCCACTGTCCCTGATGGCCTTAACTATGCTGTCGATGTGCTCCTGGTCCCTGGTCTCGAGGCCAAGGCGCAGCAGACAGTGCTTGAGGTCGATACCGTCGTTCCTTCTATCGTGCTCGACTGTAACGACGTTTCCACCCATCTCTGCAACGAGCTGGGATACGAGAGCAAGCTGACGTGGGCGATCGAAGACCTCGATCTCGATGTCGACCTGGCGGCCCTGCATCACAAGACCTCTGGTGATGACCCTTGAAAGGATGGTGACATCGATGTTTCCTCCGGAGACGAGACAGCAGACTGTCCTTCCCTCCAGGTCGATCTTTCCATGCATTGCAGCAGCTACTGGAACGACACCTGCTCCCTCTGCAACGAGCTTCTGCTTCTCCATGAGAGAGAGGATTGCAGATGCGATCTCGTCATCCGTGACGGTCACGATATCATCTACGTACTTCTTGCAGTACTCGAAGGTCCTGTCGCCAGGAGTCTTCACAGCGATTCCGTCTGCAATGGTCGCAACATCCTGAAGAGTCTCGATCCTGTCCTTCCTGATTGCATTCACCATCGAGGGGGCACCTGCTGCCTGGACGCCGATGACACGGCAGGTCGGCTTGAGGTTCTTTATTGCAAAGGCAATGCCACTGATAAGGCCGCCACCACCAATTGGGACGACGACAGTGTCCACCTCTGGAAGCTGATTGAGGATCTCGAGTCCGATGGTTCCCTGTCCTGCGATCACATCATCATCGTTGAATGGATGGATCATCGTCCTTCCGGTCTCCTCTGCAATTTCGCAGGCCCTCTTGTAGGCATCGTCATAGACACCAGGTACAAGGATGACCTCTGCGCCATAGCTCTTGGTCGCCTCGACCTTTGAGATCGGAGCACCCTCCGGCATGCAGATTACAGCATCGATGCCTGCCTTTGTTGCCGAGAGTGCAACTCCCTGGGAGTGGTTTCCTGCAGAGCAGGCGATGACACCCTTCTTCTTTTCCTCCTCCGAGAGGCGTGCAATCTTGTTGTAGGCGCCACGGAGCTTGAAGGAACCTGTGAGCTGAAGGTTCTCGGTCTTGAGATATACGTCATGTTCCGGGAACATGCGTGGAGCCTTGATAAGGTCGGTGTAGCGAGCGACTCCCTTCAAGGAGAAGGCAGCCTGATAAAGTTTGTCCAATGTGAGCATAGTGATTTGAATCTTATTCAAAAACAGACATAAAGGCAACCAAGTGTGTGACTTTGAAGAGGAAAAATGAAAGCTTTTCCATAATCGCTGCATATCTGCATCTTTGGCACTTTCTTCTGGAAAAGAGAAACCAGGCTGCCTCTCCTTGATAGCCTTTGAAAGAGTGC
>LVBC01000190.1 GCA_001604265.1 Spirochaetales bacterium Spiro_01 | reverse complement strand
CTTTATCTTCATGAACGCATACGATAGGGCACTAGGCTATCTTTCAAGACGCGAGCACACTGTCAGGGAGCTTGTAAGCAAGCTTTCCTCGAAGGGTCACAGCCTGTCGGAGATAGAGGATGCGGTCATCCGTCTCCAGGAGCAGGACTTTCTGAGCGACAGGAGGTTTGCCGAGGCCTTCATCAGGTCGAGGCTGGCAAGGAATCCGGAAGGAAAGCAGATACTCCTCCTTCGTCTTGTCGACAAGGGGGTTCCCAAGTCTCTTGCCAGAGAGGTGCTCGATGAGTATTTCGAGGAGCATGAGGAGGAGATTGCAGAGATATACTCCGACTGCCAGAGAAGACTCGAGGAGAGGAAGGGCACAGAGAAGGCCCAGAGAGCACTGATCAGAAAGGGAATAGGAAGAAACTGCACTGAGTAGAAGAACGCCACCGTTCTCTCCAGTGGCGCACTATTGTCACTCCTTCTCGACTGGAACCAGTGAGAACTTCATCACATCGAAGAGTCCCAGATCGGTGATCTTCAGCTCCGGAATGACCGGAAGGGCCATGAAGCAGAGTGTCATGAATGGGTCGATGTCGGTCCTGTCCGTAATCTCCCTGACTGCGATCTCATGAAGCTCGTCGAGCTTCTCCTTCACATAGTCCAGAGGTCTGTCCGTCATCAGGCCTGCTATCTCATGCTGCAGAGATCCCAGCAGTTTTCCATCCTTGACGACTGTAATTCCTCCTCCCAGCTTCACAAGCTCCTCGACTGCGCAGAGCATCTCCTCGTTCGAGCTTCCTACTACTATTATATTATGCGAATCGTGGGCGACCGAGGTCGCAACTGCGCCCTTCTTCATTCCATAGCCCTTTATCAGTGCTAGACCGACATTTCCTGTTCCATGGTGGCGCTCTATGACAGCTATCTTGAGAATGTCCTCGTTCTCATCGTGGATGAAGTCACCATCCTTATCCCTTCTGATGTATGCTTCATCCTCCCCTGTAACGACGCCGCCCGGAAGAATCCTGATGACGCGAACATGGTCGCTTGTCAGCTTCATTTTGAAGATGTCAATGTCAAGACGCTTCACATTCATCTTTCCTGCAACACCCACAAGTGGAGCATGTGGAGCCTTCTCAAGTATCCTTCCGTTCTCTGCAACGAGCTTTCCCTCGATGTAGACAGCCTCCGGATCGAGATTCTCGAGTGAGCTTGTGAGGAAGCAGTCTGCTCTCAGGCCTGGTGCGATTGCGCCCCTGTCCTCAAGCTTGTAGCAGGTAGCTGCATTCAGGCTTGCCATCGAGATTGCATACAGTGGGTCGAGACCGTTTTGGATTGCAAGCTTCACACCATTGCTGAGATGACCCTTGGTCATTATAGTCTGAGGCTGGCAGTCGTCTGTGCAGAAGAGTATCCTCGACGAGTTCTCCTTTGTGACGCCAGGAAGCAGTCCAAGCACATTCCTGCAGGCTGTTCCCTCTCTCAGCATGACATACATGCCTCTCCTTACTCTCTCATGCAGATCCTCGACGGTCTCGCACTCGTGATCTGTGGTGATCCTGGCAGCTGTGTATGCATCAAGACCATTGTCCGTCACTGCCGGACTGTGGCCATCGATGTTCTTCTTCCTGGAATATGCGGCCTCCAGCTTGTCGAGGACCTTCTCATCTGCCATGAACAGTCCTGGGAAGTTCATCATCTCTCCCAGTCCGAGTATCCTCTCGTCATCTATCATCGTCTCGATGTCCTTCCTGAGAAGCACCGCTCCGGCATTCTCGAAGTTGGTAGCTGGAACACAGGATGGGAACATATAGAAGATGGAAAGGGGAGCACCCTTTGCAGAGTCTATCATGTATCTAAGGCCATCGAGCCCGGCCACATTGCATATCTCGTGCGGATCTGCGATCACTGTAGTGGTCCCTCTAGGAACTACTGCATCCGAGAACTCCGAGGGCGAAAGATGGCTTGATTCGATGTGGCAGTGTGCATCTATGAAGCCAGGAACGAGATATTTGCCACCGCAATCGATATATCTGTCCGCCTTGATCGTACTGTTGCCGCAGGAGCAGAAGTATCCATCCTTGATGAAGACATCGCCCTTGAATATCTCCTTGTTGTAGACATCTACGACCTGGACATTCGCTAGACAGAGATCGGCATTGCACCTTCCCATATTCGCATCTACAAGACTTCTGGCAAGCTCCTTGTTCATATCCACCTCCGAAAGTTTTCCACTATCTGAATTTTATTGTTGCATTTTGTTGCTAGTCAAATAGAAAATATAGTTACAATCATATTCTCTCAAAAAGGAGTGGTGTATGGAAAAGTTTTTCAAATTGAAGGAAAGGCAGACCTCAGTCAGGACCGAGATAATGGCCGGTATCACGACCTTCCTGGCAATGGCCTACATCCTTGCTGTAAATCCAGGCATCCTTTCAGCTGCTGGAATGGATTTTGGTTCGGTATTTACAGCAACCGCACTTGCATCTGCAGTAGCGACCCTGGTAATGGCATTCTATGCCAACCTGCCATTTGCTCTGGCTCCAGGCATGGGTCTCAATGCATTCCTTGCCTACACTGTAGTACTTGGAATGGGTTATGACTGGTCCTTCGCTCTGACAGCAGTCTTCATCGAGGGTATCATCTTCATTATTCTGACACTGCTGAATGTCAGAGAGGCTGTCGTCAACAGTATCCCTGATAGCCTCAAGAAGGCAATCTCGGTCGGTATCGGCTTCTTCATTGCATTCATCGGCATGCAGAACGCAGGTATCATCGTTGACGGTGCAACCCTCGTCGATCTCGGTGCCATCTGCTCCCCGGGACCTGCAATGGTAGCTGTCATCGGCCTCATCATCACGCTCGTTCTCCTCTGCATGAATGTCAAGGGTGCAGTCCTCATCGGTATCATCCTTACCACCATCGTCGGCATCCCATTCGGTGTCACGAAGTACGCTGGCGGCTCCTTCATGCCACCATCGCTCTCCCCGACAATCTTCAAGTGCTTCGCATTCGGCGAGATCGCAGCACATCCTCTCGACTTCCTCGTCGTGATGTTCTCCTTCCTCTTCGTCGATATGTTCGATACTGTCGGCACTCTGATCGGCTGTGCCCAGAAGTCCAACCTCATCCAGAGCGACGGAACTATCGCAAACTGCAAGGAAGCACTCTTTGCAGATGCTATCGGAACCACATTCGGTGCAATCTGCGGAACCTCGACAGTCACCACATTCGTAGAGTCCTCGACAGGTGTTGCAGAGGGTGGAAGGACCGGTCTGACAGCTCTCACTGTGGCAGTTCTCTTCCTCTGCTCGCTCTTCCTCAGCCCGCTCTTCCTGGCAATCCCATCTGCAGCAACCGCTCCAGCACTCATCCTGGTAGGCTTCTACATGATGGAACCTGTAAGGGGTATCGACTGGTCGGATCCATCCGAAGGTGTTCCAGCCTTCCTCTGCATCGCATTCATGGCATTCGCATACTCGATCAGTACCGGTATCATGATGGGTGTGATCGCATTCGTCATCGCAAAGGCAGCAAAGAAGGAGTTCGACAAGATAACACCGACAACAATGGTCCTCTTTGTCATCTTCCTTGCTTATCTTATTCTCAAGCACTGAGTCCTCTGAAGGCTCAAGATATGGCAGTGTGAGGGTTCTCAGACTGCCACTTCTTATATATAATGGATGTGTTCCTTTGTTGATTGACTTTTTGACAATTACAATGGATAGTAAGCTTGAATTCCATATTAAGGAGAATTTCGATATGAGCATTATTGAACAGATCGTCGCAAGAGAGATTCTTGACTCCCGCGGCAATCCAACTGTAGAAGTTGACGTTATCCTCGAAGACGGTTCCTTTGGCCGCGCTGCTGTACCATCCGGTGCTTCCACTGGTGTGCACGAAGCTGTAGAGCTCAGAGATGGCGACAAGTCAAGATACCTTGGCAAGGGCGTTCTCAAGGCTGTCGGCAATGTCAACGACATCATCGCTCCAGCAATCGAGGGTATGGATGCACTCGACCAGGTCGCAATCGACCGCGCTATGATCGAGCTCGACGGTACCCCTAACAAGGGCAAGCTCGGCGCAAATGCAATCCTCGCTGTTTCCATGGCCGTTGCACACGCTGCTGCAGACTTCCTCGGTCTTCCACTCTATAAGTACCTCGGCGCATACCATGCATGTGTTCTCCCAGTTCCAATGGCAAACATCCTCAATGGTGGTGCACATTCCGACAACAAGGTAGACTTCCAGGAGTTCATGGTCATGCCAATTGGCGCATCTTCCATGAAGGAAGCTGTCAGAATGGTCGCAGAGGTCTTCCACAACCTCAAGGCTGTCCTCAAGAAGAAGGGCTACAACACTGGCGTAGGTGACGAGGGCGGTTTCGCTCCAGACCTCCAGTCCAACGAAGAGGCTCTCGAGGTCATCATGGAGGCTATCGCAAATGCAGGCTACACAGCAGGCAGAGATGGCGACTTCATGATCGCACTCGACCCAGCTTCCTCCGAGCTCTATGACGAGGAGACAAAGACCTATACCCTCAAGTGGACAACAGGCGAGAAGCTCACCTCTGCTCAGATGGTCGACCTCTGGGAGTCCTGGGTCAACAAGTATCCTATCATCTCCATCGAAGATGGTATGGCAGAAGATGACTGGGAAGGCTGGAAGATGCTTACCGATAGAATCGGCGACAGAGTCCAGCTCGTTGGAGATGACCTCTTTGTCACCAACACCGAGAGACTCAAGATGGGCCTCGAGAAGAAGGTTGCAAACTCCATCCTCATCAAGGTCAACCAGATCGGTACTCTCACAGAGACCTTCGAGGCTATCGACCTTGCCAAGAGAAACGGCTACACAGCTATCGTATCCCACCGCTCCGGCGAGACCGAGGACTGCACAATTGCTGACCTCGTAGTTGCACTCGAGACTGGGGAGATCAAGACCGGTTCCATGAGCCGCTCCGACCGCCTTGCAAAGTACAACCAGCTCATCAGGATCGAAGAGATGCTCGGTGACACTGCAAAGTACGCAGGCCGCGACGCTTTCAGAGTTCTCTAATATATATATAGGAGA
>LVBC01000189.1 GCA_001604265.1 Spirochaetales bacterium Spiro_01 | reverse complement strand
TGATCATTTGCAATCAATACTCGTGGCATAATTCTACTTCCTTGGTTATACTTTGTAGTAAAATAGTAACATAAGCGGGTAGTGAGGAAAAGATGGCAAAGATTTTCGTAAGTGGACACAGGAATCCCGACATGGATTCGGTGGCAGCAGCCTGGGGATACAGTGTCCTGAAGAACAAGCTGGATGAGGAGAATACCTACATACCCGTAATTCTCGGTCCGATGAACAAGATAGCGAAGAACCTCTTCGACAGCCTCTCCTTAGAGGGACCAAGGCTTGTCAAGGATGTCTTTTCAAGGGTCAGGGATGTCGAGAAGCACCCCTCGCTCGTGCTGAATGCAGATGACCCTGTCTATGAACTTGTGAACATGTACTACCAGTCCTCTCCCTCTGTCGTGCCTATCATGGACGACAACGAGTTCAAGGGACTGCTTTCCGTAGATGAGATATCGAAGTACTTCCTGACGGAGAATGTCGGAGCAAGGCCGATATACGACTTCAACCTGAGGAACATCCCAAGGGTCCTCCACGGCTTCTTTCTGAAAAAGCCTGTCGAGCCGGATATTGTCTTCAGGGCACCACTTATCGTCGGTGCGATGAAGATAGACATCTTCAAGAAGAAAGTGAAGGAGAACGAACTGAAGCCGCTTCTGGTCGTAGGCTGCAGGAAGGACCACATAGAGTTCGCAATCGAGTCGCAGCTTCCTGGAATAATCATCACAGGTGTGCAGGAGGACAGCCTCGAGGGGATAGACTTCTCCGCCTTCAAGGGCTTTGTCTATATAAGCAACAAGGATACTGCAGAGACCATAAGGCTGCTTCGTCTTGCTGTCCCTGTCTCAGACCTGCTTTCTGACAGGAAGATACCGCTAGTTACTGAGGACATGCTCTTCGATGTTGCAAAGGGCATGCTGATCGATTCGGGGCTCAGAGGACTTCCGGTCTTCGACAAGGCAGGCGGCAATTTCAGAGGCTTCGTCACAAGAAGGTGCTTCCTGGACAAGCCGAGACAGAAGATGATCCTCGTCGACCACAACGAGGTCGGCCAGGCTGCAGTCGGTATCGAGGATGCGGAGATAATCGAGATCGTGGACCATCATAGGCTCGATGCACCGAAGACGAGGAATCCGATAACGATCATCGCATCACCTGTAGGCTCCACATGCACAATCGTTGCAGAGCAGTTCGTCCGCTACGGTGTGGATATCGACAGGACGACTGCCAAGGTACTGCTTGCAGGTCTGATGAGCGATACTGTGATGCTGAAAAGTCCAACGACGACCTCTGTCGACAGGATAACTGCAGACAGGCTTGCAAAGGCTGCAGATACAACGCTCGAGGAGTTCAGCAGAGCACTCTTCTCGGAGGGAGATTCGCTGTCGCGCCTCGATGTGATGAAGGTCATAACTGCCGACTTCAAGAAGTACAACGAGCTGGGTGTCGACTTCGGCATCGGACAGGTCGAGGTGACTACTCTGGATGATGTTCCATCGGTTTCAGAGAAGTATCTCGATGCACTTGAGCATGTCAGGCAGACTGACAAGCTCAACTGGGCAATGCTGCTCGTAACGGATGTGATGAAGGACAACTCTGTCCTCTTCACGACCGACTATTCGAAGAACTACAGATTCATCTATGAAGAAAAAGACAAGAACGTATTCAGCCTGCCAGGTGTTCTTTCCAGAAAGAAACAGCTGCTTCCTGAGGTTCTTAGAGTATTGGAGGGATAGAAGATGAAAAGAGTGTTGGTCATCGTTCTGATGGTCCTATGTGCAACAGGTCTGTTTGCCGAAGTAATTGCGGAGGGTGGTGCAGGTGCCGGCTTTTCCATGGTATTCAGAATGTATCCATATGCTGATGCCGATGTAAGGTACGTGACAGATGGCGGCTTCGGTATAGGTGCCGGTGCGAGGGGACTGTGGAATTGTCTGAAAGTCGGTGACAACGAACCAGATGGCATGGTTTCCCCATATGCGATGATCTCCTACAAGTCGATGTATCTCGCTGGCGGCGTCTCGTACGATGCAGAGAATGACCTGCTTCCATATGGAAGACTCGGTGTACAGTTCAAGATGGTCGACCACATCTTTGGCGATATCGCCATCGAGTTTTCCGGAACTCCATACGAATTCGAGGATGACAACGACGAGGACATACTCGCAGAGATCTTCGGTTCGATGTTCCTCACTATCCTGAACATCCCGAAGCTTTCAGTCGGAATGACCTACAGATTCTAGGTCCAGAATAGAGAAGGGGGCCTTTTTCGAGGCCCTCTTCATCATACACCCTGTATTCTTATTATCGATGGCAGCTGGCGGATCGAGGTCACCATCTTCTTCAGTGCATCCTCTGTCGTTGCACTTATCGTGAAGGTTCCAGTAAGGCCCTCTCTCGAGACATCCAGTGCTCCAGAGATCAGGCGGCCATCGTGCTTCTTCACAGCACCATCTATCTCTCCGAAGAGCTCTGCATTCATCTTTGCAGTTACCTTGAAGCGCCTTACAAGCTCACTTGAATCCCACTCCACCGGAACCAGTCTCTGCTCGACTTCTGGCATGTGCCTGAGGTTCGGACAGTCCTTCTTGTGGATGACATAGCCTCTGCCGCGGGTGATGTATGCAACGATATCGTCTCCATGTACCGGATTGCAGCACTTTGCAAAGTCGAAGAGGATGTGCTTGTCCTTTCCTATGATGACAGAGGAGGTGTTCCTTCCTGTCGGAATGAACTTGATTCCCTGCATTATTGGGATTATGGGCTTGGGTGTTTCGACCTGTGGCTTCTCATCCTTCTTCTTTTCCGATATCTGCGGAACATTGGCACTCTGGTTCTTGTTGAGCCAGGCGAGTATCTTCTTTCTGGCACTCGATGTCATGACAGCGTTGAGCCAGGCCTCATTCGGGTGGGCATTCGGGCTTGTCAGTATCTCGAT
>LVBC01000188.1 GCA_001604265.1 Spirochaetales bacterium Spiro_01 | reverse complement strand
ATGATTTCCTGGACAGTTCTGTTTCCAACCACATTCTTGCTGTCAACTACCTGAAGGGAGAGTACGTCGCTGCCTGGACCGACATCTCCACAGGTGAATTCTTCATGACACATCTGAAGAAGGACAGGAGGATCTCAGCTCTCTCTGCTCTAATAGCATCGCTCTTCATAAGAGAGATAGTTGTCAGCGACGATCTGTATTTCACTGATGGAAATCTCAGAAGTGTTCTTGATTCGACAGGCTTCATAATCACGAAGCTTCCTGTCTGGTACTTCTCACTGAAGGAGGCAAGAAGGCAGATTGCAGAGCAGTTCGGTGCCTTCAATCCGACCTCGTTCGGCTTCGATGAGAGTGACAGTGCGCTAACTGCAGCCGGAGGTCTTCTGAAGTATGCACTCGAGATGTGCAGAACGCCACTGAAGCAGATAAGGAACATAAGGCTCGTAACCGAGAAAGGAAGACTTGGCCTTGACGAAGCGACCGAGAAGAACCTTGAGCTTGTCAGAAATCTCAGTGAAGGAAAGAGTGCCTTCACACTCTATTCGGCTATCAACAGAACCTGTACAAGTGCAGGAAGCAGGCTTCTCAGGGAGGTCATCCTCAATCCATTGTCCGACCTCGGTGCAATCGAGGAGAGGCTTTCCTGGTGCCAGTACCTCTTCGACGATATCGATGAGAGGAGGAGGGTGCGTTCACTGCTCAGCTCCTCTGCCGACCTGATCAGACTCACGAGCAAGTTCGAGATGGGAAGGAGTGTTCCAAGGGACCTTATCAGCGTCAAGGAGACTCTGCTCTGCTTCTTTTCACTTGCAGGTGAGAATGAGAAGTACCTCTCTCTGCTCGACAAGGCATTATCCAGGCCAGATGAGCTTCTGCAGCTTACAGAGAGGATAGGAAGCGAGCTCAACCCTGAGTGCACGAACCTCAACCACCAGGGAAGGATACTGCTCGATGGCTTCGATGAAGAGCTTGACAGGCTCAGAAGTATTGAGAACAGCTCGGGCTCGCTTCTCGACGAGTACCTCGAGAGAATCAAGAGCGAGAGCGGCATTTCGATCCTGAAGCTTGGAAACAACAAGATAATCGGAACCTACCTCGAGGTTCCAAAAGGGCAGGTCAACCACGTTCCAGACTACTTCGTAAGAAGACAGACGCTTGTAAATGGTGAAAGATTCACAACTCCCGAGCTTATCGAGCTTGAAAGCCGTATAGCAAGTGCAGCAGGCGATGCTGCAAGGAGGGAAATGGAGCTCTACCAGGAGCTTGTCGACAGTACTGCAGCTCTCTCTACCGAGCTGAGGAGCATAGGAAATCTGCTCTCTCTTCTCGACCTCTATCAGAGCTTTGCCGAAGTCAGTAGCCAGTGGAACTATACAAGGCCCCGTATGGTCGAGAGAGGAAGGCTGAAGATAGAAGAGGGAAGGCATCCTGTAGTCGAGCAGCACCTTCCGCGCGGAGGCTTCGTTTCGAACTCTCTCGATACAGAGGAGTCGGGCTTCTTCCTCATCACAGGACCGAACATGGCCGGAAAGTCGACCTTTTTAAGGCAGACTGCACTTATTGTACTGCTTTCGCACATAGGCTGCTTCGTTCCGGCAGCAAGTGCAGTGATTCCAATCACAGACAGACTCTTCTGCAGAGTAGGTGCATCGGACAATCTTGCCAGAGGAGAGTCCACCTTCCTTGTTGAGATGCAGGAGTCTGCATACATATTGAGAAATGCAAGCGAGCACTCTCTTGTAATCATGGACGAGGTCGGAAGAGGAACCAGCACTCAGGATGGCATGTCGATTGCCTATGCTATGATGAAGTATCTTCTCGATGTGAAGTGCGTCACGCTCTTCGCGACCCACTACCACGAGCTTACGATGCTCGATACTACAGGAATGCAGCTTCTGACTCTCGAGGTCGAGGAGAACAGGAACCAGATAAACTTCATAAGAAAGGTCATAAAGGGGGTCGCAAAGTCCTCCTATGGCCTGCATGTTGCCAAGCTCGGTGGAGTTCCCCAGTCAGTCATCAGGGTCGCTGCCGCCTTCCAGAAGCAGCACTTCTCCGATTACAGGCTCGAGGATGAGACTGGGCAGATGGACCTCTTTACCGATACGGGAAAAAGTGACGAGGATTTCAGGAGCAGGGCTATGGACGAGATCCTCGATCTCGATATAACCGGAATGACCCCTCTGGACGCACTCATGTTCCTTTCCTCTCTCCAGGAAAAGATAAGAAAAGAGCTGGGTGCTATTGACAGCTGACCTTTAAAAATATAAATTACAGATAGTTCAATTATTTTTAATAAAGGAACCAAGCAAACTGGTTCCTTTTTTATTTGGAAAGGGACAATGCTGAGCAACGATATCAGAGAGAATGCACTTTTCAACGAGCTGGATGGACTCATTTCGGCCATGGGCCTAAGGGTGGTCGATGCAGTGCGCAACGACCTTCCTGGCGGCTGCCAGATGATAGTCACTGTCTACTCGAGTGAAAGGGCAGTGAACACAGATGACCTCGCGATGGTCTACAACGTGGTCTATCCACGCTATCAGCTCCTTCTGGGAGAGAGAGACCTGTCACTCGAGGTCTCAAGCCCAGGTCTTACAAGGAGCTTCAAGGACTTCTACGAGTTCGAGCTCTTCAAGGGGAAGGTCGCGAGGGTCTACTCCTCGACATACTCCTCCTGGATCGAGGGCGTCATCGACAATGTTGAGAATTCAACTGTCAGCCTGCTAGAGGCTGAAATTCAGGATACAGGGGAGAGATTCGAGAAGCTTGTTCTCTCTTTCTCCGAAATACAGAAGGCGAAGCTTTCATACCGCTGGGAGGAAAAGAATGGTCAATCTAACTGAGGCTATCAATGAGATGATTGCTGAGAAGAACATCAGCAAGGACATGGTCGAGGAGACAATACGCGAATTCGTCAAGGCCGCTTACAAGAGAAAGTTCGGAACCGATGAGAATGTAATCATCAGCTTCACAGAGGATGCTGGCGAGATCCACATGGAAGTCAGCGCAAGCAGAGTGGTCGTCGACGAGGACAACTACTACAACGAAGTGACAGAGATTCCTCTCGACGAGGCCAAGGAGCTCAACGAGGATGCCGAGATCGGTGACGAGCTTGTCATCTCTCTCGACCCCCAGTCCTTCGACAGAAGTGCTGTCCAGTCTGCAAAGCAGAGGGCACAGCAGTCCTTCAAGGATATCCAGAACAACTACACATACAAGGAGTTCAAGGGCAAGGAGGGCAAGGTCATCCAGTGCTACGTCAACTCGATGACACCTGCAGGCGACCTCATCCTCAACGTTGGAAACAACACAGAGGGCATCCTTCCCAAGAAGAACATCTCCCCACTGGAAAGCTACACAGTTGGAGAGGGTCTGAAGTGCTACGTCGAGAGAGTAGAGAACGCCGAGAAGGCAGAGGATCTGCAGAAGATGGGCGGCTTCAGGGGCAGAAAGCCGAAGAAGGATGTCAGGATCGTCCTCTCAAGGACCTCTCCGGAGCTCGTCAGGGCCTTCCTTGAGGCTCAGGTACCTGAGATCGACAACGGCCAGATCGAGATCGTCAACATCGTCAGAGAGGCCGGCTTCAGGACAAAGGTAGCTGTCCGCTCCTTTGCAGATATCGACCCGATCGGTGCAACAGTAGGTCTCAGAGGCATCAGGATCCAGACCATCATGCAGGAGATCGATGGCGAGAAGATCGATGTCATCAAGTGGGAGGACAACCCACTGCAGCTCATCAGCAATTCACTCACTCCGGCAAGAGTCAACAAGGTACTCGTTCTCAATGCGGATGCACGTCAGGCAGTTGCAATCGTCGATGAGAACCAGGTCGGCCTTGCAATCGGCCAGAGAGGTGTCAATGTAAAGCTTGCAAAGAAGCTCTGTGACTGGACCATCGAGGTCAAGACACAGGCCGAGTATGACCAGATGGAGATCAGCCAGGAGATCAGGAACCAGGCAGAAGCCATCTTCGAGCAGGGCGGTGAAGGCCTCATCGCAGACGAGGTCGCAGAGGACAAGATCTACACCAAGGAGGAGCTTGGAATCAGCGAGGACGAGAACCTCCTCTCCGATCTCCCACTCTCCAGAGAACTTGTCACCAAGCTCAACAGAATGGATGTCTATACTGCTGAGGAGTACTTCAACATGTCCGATGAGGAGAGAGAGGGTCTTGGCCTTACAGAGGATGAGATTGCAGAGATCAACTCCTGTGTTGCAGTCGAGGAGGAGTATGAGGACTCGTTCGAATGTCCTACCTGCCATCAGATTCTCCCAGCTGGAACTCTCAAGTGCCCGCACTGCATGACGGAGTTCGTATTCGAATAATAGGTATAGGTGATATCAGAATATATGAACAACGACAACAAACCTAAAGTAACGATCATCAAGAGGAATTCTGCACCGCAGATAAAGGAACAGGAGCCTGTAAAGGCCCCCGTCTCCTCTCAGCCGAAGGTCACTGTAATCAAGAGAGTACAGCCGACCGTGACTGTCAAGATCAAGCCAAAGGAAGAGCCCAAGGTAGAGGAGAAGAAGGAGGAGATCAAGGAGCCTGTCACCGTTGCACCAGCTCTGGGAATCAAGAAGGAGAAGCCTCTTGTCTCTCCAAGGCCGGCTGTACAGGTCAAGCCTGTAGTGAAGAGACCTATCAGGACTGGCGCATCCGCTCCCGAGGCCAACAAGAACATCATAAGAGGAGAGAGGATCGCATCCACTCTCCACAACGGTCCCGTCATCATCAAGAGCGGCAACCTTCCTCCTGTACCGGGACAGAAGACCGATACTCCGGCACAGCCCAACAGGCCGCGTGTTGCCGGCATCGTTGGTGGAAGACCTACAAGGACTCCAGGACAGAGGAGCTTCGGATCCTTCGATCGAAGAGGCCAGGGCGGCTTCAACAGAGAGGATGGTGGAAGACCTCAGTTCAGAGGACAGGGCCAGGGTGGCCAGAGACCATTTGGACCAAGGCCAGGCTTCAATGGCCAGCAGAATGGTCAGAGACCATTTGGACAGAGGCCATTTGCTCCAAGGCCGAATCAGGGAGCATCAGGCGAAGGTGTGGATCTCAACCAGAAGGGCACCCAGAGGAAGACTCCTGCCAATTCCAAGAAGAAGAACGAGGACTACAGGAGCAAGAGAGATCAGGAGATCGACTTCCAGTATCAGCTCAAGAAGAAGGAAGAGAGCAAGCTCGCTGCTGTTCCGAAGTCCATCGATATCATGGAGAACATCACTGTCGCAGAGCTGGCAAAGAAGCTCAATCTCAAGCCTGCAGATATCATCTCCAAGCTCTTCAAGATGGGCATGATGGTCACCATCAACCAGCAGATCGACCACGAGACAGCAGAGATCATCTGCTCCGAATACAACTGTGAGGTCCACCTTGTCTCCCTCTACGACGAGACGATCATCGAAGAGGAGGAGGATAGGGAGGAGGATCTCGAGCCCAGAGCTCCTATCGTCACCATCATGGGACATGTCGACCATGGTAAGACCAAGCTTCTGGATGCAATCCGCTCGACCAATGTCGTTGCTGGCGAGTTCGGTGGCATCACACAGCATATCGGTGCCTACAAGGTCCATGTTCCTGGAAAGGTCGATGTAGTCTTCCTCGATACTCCGGGCCACGCAGCCTTCTCGATGATGAGAGCGCGCGGTGCACAGGTCACCGATATCGTCGTTCTGGTAGTTGCAGCCAACGATGGCGTAATGCCTCAGACAAGAGAGGCAATCGACCATGCAATGGCAGCAAAGGTACCTATCATCGTTGCAATCAACAAGTGCGACCTTCCGGAAGCCAACCCTGAAAGGGTCATGCAGCAGCTCTCCGAGATAGGGCTCGTTCCCGAGGAGTGGGGTGGACAGACACTCTACTGCAGGATATCTGCTCTCAAGAAGGAGGGTATCGACGATCTTCTCGATACTATCCTTCTCCAGGCAGAGATGCTCGAGCTGAAGGCAAATCCGAAGTGCAGGGCAGTCGGCAAGGTCCTCGAGTCCAGGATCGACCAGGGCAGAGGTACAGTTGCGACCGTCATGGTACAGAAGGGAACTCTCCATCAGGGCGACTACTTTATTGCAGGTATCTACCCAGGCAGAGTCAGAGCAATGTTCGACGACAAGGGCAAGAAGATCAAGGAGGCAGGTCCATCCACACCTGTCGAGATCATTGGTCTATCTGATATTCCATCCGCAGGCGACCCGTTCCAGGTCACAGAGGATGAGAAGCAGGCCAGGACGATCGGTGCAAAGCGCCAGGAGCTCGAGAAGCTCGGTGCCGGTTCATCTGGCAACAAGGTCACGCTCGAGAACCTCTCCGAGAAGATCAAGGAGGGCGAGATCCAGGACTTCAACGTCATCATCAAGGGCGATGTACAAGGTTCTGTCGAGGCTCTCCAGGGAACGCTCGAGAAGCTCTCTACAAGCGAGATCCGATTGAAGGTCATCAGGGCCGCAGCCGGTGCCATCATCGAATCCGATATCACTCTTGCAGCCGCATCCAATGCACTTGTAATCGGCTTCAATGTAAGACCTACACCAAGGGCACAGGCACTTGCCGAGCAGGAGAAGGTCGAGATAAAGAAGTACAATGTCATCTATGATGTCGTTGACGATGTCAAGGCAGCCATGGAGGGAATGCTTTCACCGGATATCAAGGAGGTCGATATCGGAAAGGGCGAGGTCAGGGATACCTTCCGTGTTCCGAAGGTCGGCGTCGTTGCCGGTGTCTACATCACCGAGGGCAAGGTCACAAGGAACTGCTTCGTCCGTGTCATCAGGGACTCCATCCAGATCAACCAGGAGAACATCAGAATGTCCTCTCTCAAGAGGTTCAAGGACGATGCGAAGGAGGTCACCATGGGCTACGAGTGTGGTGTCGGTCTCGAGAACTTCCAGGATATCCAGATCGGAGATCAGCTTGAGTTCGTCCTCAAGATGGAAGTTGCAAGAAAGCTGGATATTGAACTATGAGCGAATTCTCTGGAGCAAGGCTTGAAAGCCGCATACTGGAAGCTGTGAGCACGATGATCGTGAAGGGCATGATAAAGAACCCGAAGCTATCTACCTTCACGAGCATCACAGAGGTGCACCTTGCCTCTGACAACACTGCAGCGACCTGTCTCGTCTCCACTGCAATGGAGAAGGACCTGGATAGAAGCGTCGAGGCACTCAACAGTGCAGCCCCCTTCATCCAGGGCCACATCGCAAAGATCCTCAGGACGAGGAATACACCTCGTCTCACCTTCAAGGCAGACAGAAGCTACCAGGAGGGCGAGAAAGTAAATGCCCTAATCGACAGGGCAATGGGAAGGAATGAGTAGATTCTCCGTACTTCTCCAGGACAAGGCAGCAGGTGAGACCTCATTCAGAAGCCTTGGAAGGGTAAAGAGGGACTTCAGGGGTTCCAAGGTCGGACACGCGGGCACTCTCGATAGATTCGCGACCGGCCTCATGCTTGTTCTCACAGGCGAAGCGACAAAGCTCAATCCGCTCTTTTCAGGAATGGACAAGAGCTACAGGGCCACAATCTGCTTCGGTTCCGAGACAGATACTCTCGATCCTGAAGGCAGTGTGGTCGCAACTGCGCCAATTCCCTCCGAGGAGACAGTCAGGAGTGTCGTTTCCTCATTCGTGAAAAGACAGCTTCAGACTCCTCCCATCTACTCTGCAATCCATGTCGATGGAAAGAGGGCCTATAGAGAGGCGATGAAGGGAAGGGATATCGAGATGCCAGAGCGTGAGATCACAGTCTACTCTGCCTCTCTCGAGTCATATGATGATGGCCTTGCAGTAGTATCCTTCTCTGTCAGCAAGGGAACCTATATCAGGTCGCTTGCCAGGGATATCGGACTGAAATGCGACTCCAGGGCACATCTTGTCCAGCTCGACAGATTTGAACTGGGGCCATATACGAGGGATGATATCGGCAGGAGCACTGAAGAACTACTTCTGAAGCTCTCGCTTCCGAGAATG
>LVBC01000187.1 GCA_001604265.1 Spirochaetales bacterium Spiro_01 | reverse complement strand
CGTCAGGAAAGGCAGAGGGCCCTTCTGATAATCCCGAACGAGAGCGATGACAGCGAGATGCACATGAATCTGCGCACAGAGGAGCTTGCAAGCCTCGTGAAGACAATGGGAGCAGAGACGCTTTCCACCCTTTCATTCAATATAAGAAGACCGAATGCATCCACCCTTTTCGGAAGTGGGCAGGTCGAGACCATAAGAGAGAACATACGCTTCTTCGAGCCGGACCTGGTCATCTTCGATACATCGCTCTCGCCTAGGATCCTGAGAAACCTCGAGGAGGCGCTCGATATCTGCTGCATAGACCGAGAGGAGGTCATCCTTCAGATCTTTGCCGACAGGGCGCAGACCAGGGAGGCTGTGCTACAGGTCTCTCTTGCAAGGGCGGAGTACTCTCTTCCCAGGCTCAAAAGGCGCTGGAGCAACCTTTCGCAGCAGAGGGGCGGCGTAAAGGGCTCGAGGGGTGCAGGAGAGCGACAGCTCGAGCTTGACAGACGACAGCTTGAAAACCAGATAGTCTCACTGCGCCGCGAGCTTGAGGAGGTGAAGCGGACAAGAAGTACACAGCGCCGGAAGAGGCAGGACTCGAACATCTACTCCTTTGCCCTGGTCGGCTACACGAATGCAGGAAAGAGTTCACTTCTGAATGCCCTGACAGGCTCCGATGTGCTTGCAGAGAACAAGCTCTTCGCGACTCTTGATACCACTACCCGCCAGCTCTCTCTTGAAAAGGATCTCGTCGTCACTCTCTCGGACACTGTAGGCTTCGTATCGAATCTGCCGCACCACCTTGTCAGGGCCTTCAGCTCCACACTTGAGGAGGCTGTACTTGCCGACTGCCTGATCATAGTCTGCGATGCGGAGAATCCCGATATGGAGATGGCCTACAATACCACAGAGAGCGTCCTGAGAGACCTGGGCTGTGAAGGAAAGGACAGGATAGTCGTCTTCAACAAGATGGATACTTCTGGAAACGAGTTCGCGCGCTCGAGGATGAGTGTTGCAGTTCCCGACCACATCGATGTCAGTGCAAGAAGCAGAATGGGCCTCGATGAACTCCTGTCGAGAATGAGAAGCCGGGCACTCTCCCACAGGGTCACAAGAAGCTGCGAGCTGAAGCTCGATGATACAGAGGGACTTTCACTTCTCTATAGAAAGCACAAGGTACTTGAAGCCAAGTACCTTGATGACAGAGTTGCTGTTACCTATATCGAGTGATCAGCCGAGATTCCTGAAATCGCGCACAGGCACCGAGTACATGATGCCCATGCCTTTCTTCTGAAGGAACTGCAGAGAGGAGATCGCATCCTTTATGGCCTTGGCCCTGCCTTTGTCGCAGACGATCATCAGCACCTCCTTCTCCGGAACGAGAGGGGCGCCGAAGAACTTCAGGTCTGCTTCCGTGCAGGTACCGCGTCCAGAGAGGACCGTACCACCCTTGGCTCCCGCCTTTCTTGCTGCGGCCATGATATCCTCGGATAGGCCATCTGCGCAGATTACCTGTATCATCTCCCAATTGCTTTCCATTGTCTCTGTCTCCTCATCGTCCTGAATGCAGTCAAGCAGGATTGCGACCCCCTTGATCTTCATCTTCTCTATCTGGGATAGAATGTCCCTGATTCCACTCTCCGGAATTATGTTGACAAGCAGCTCCTTGCGCCTGTCTCCGATTCCCAGCATCGCGAGAATCGAATTGGAGGCCGTTCCCCTTCCATAGAGTATTGTTCCTCCTGGGGCTCCTGCATTCCTGATAGCGGCCATCACGGGTGTGGACTCGCCCCTTTCCATGATCGTAAGCAGCTTATAGTATCTCAAGCGACGTTACCCCCTTTTCTCGATAGCTTGCCAGAGTATATCAGACCAAGCAGCTCGATGCTGATGACAGGCATCATTGCGATCATGGCGATCATTCCGAAGCCCGAGCCTGCAGAACTCTCACCCGCAGCTCCGATCACGAATGGAAGCAGGAAGGTCGAGCTCATGGGTCCGGTCGCAACACCTCCGGAGTCGAAGGCGATTGCTCCGAAAAGCTTCGGTGTCCTTATCAGCAGCAAGAGTATTATAACATACCCTGGTAGGAGGAAAAACCAAATTGATAGGCCGTAGAGTGCCCTGGATAGACTGATCATCAGGGCAAGTGATACTGCAACGCAGAGGAAGATCATCAGCATCTTCTTGGAAATCCTTCCCAGGCTGACCTCCTCGACCTGCTCTGTAAGGACCCAGATGGCCGGTTCTGCAAGAACTACGCAGGCTCCGAAGACACCACCTACCACAATTGCAAGCAGGTTGGAGACTGCTGCGAGGTGGGAACCAAGACTACCTGCAATAGAAGAGAAGGACCAGTCGACTCCGAAGGAGAAGACTACGAGTCCGATGTACGAGAAGATGATACCGATGAGCACCCTCATCATCTTCACAGGAGGAAGCTTGAGAACGAAGATCTGCATCAGGATGCAGACAGCGAGCAGAGGTGCAAGCGAGGAGCCGACATTCAGCGCCTTTGATGCAAGGAGAGAGTACCAGGTGTGGACTTCTGCGCTGCTCACTGAAACAGCAGCAGTAGAATCACCATGGGAGAACATTCCCAGAAGCAGCACTGCCAATACCGGTCCGATCGAGGCCATTGCCACATAGCCGAAATCGGCCTCCGGATCCTTTTTCCTGGTTGCGGCGACACCCATGCCGAGCGCCATCACAAAGGGAACCGAGAGAGGCCCTGTCGTGGCACCGCCGGAGTCGAAGGCGACTGAAACGAAGAACTCCTCCTGCATCAGGGCAAAGGCGACAAGGAGGAAGTAGCATACGAACAGGATGACCTTCAGCGAGATA
>LVBC01000186.1 GCA_001604265.1 Spirochaetales bacterium Spiro_01 | reverse complement strand
CGGTGTCAGCTTCAGGGGAACCGAGGAGAAGCAGATTGCAAAGGAGGCGGACAGCCTTGTCGAAGAGACCAGGAGCATGAACGAAAGAGAGCTCGATGACTATCTGAAGAGTCTGGATGCTGAACAGCTTAGGAGTGTTGCTTCCTTTGCAAAGGACAATGCCAGTACACTCGTCGAGCTCATGAAGAAACAGGAAATCAGGAAGATGTTCACGCAGGCGATAAAGGGTGGAAGCGAGGATGTCCAGGCAGTGCTGAAGGAGATGGTCCACTGATGATTGTCACGATCCTCGGAAGTGGAACAAGCCATGGAGTGCCAAAGCTCGGCTGTCACTGTCCGGTCTGTGAAAGCACCGATCCGCGTGACAGAAGGACAAGGGCCTCCATTCTCTTTTCGAAGAATGGTAAGAATCTTGTGATCGATACAGGGTACGAATTCCGCCTTCAGCTGCTCAGGGAGCATGTCGATTCTGTCGATGCAGTCCTCTACACTCACGACCACGCAGACCACATCTCCGGCCTCGATGATCTCAGGATCTTCTCCCAGGAGACAGACCTGAAAATATATGGCAACAGGCAGACTGTCAGGTATATCAGAAAGCGCTGGCCATACGCCTGCAGAAAGGGCACCTCGTCGAAGGCGAGGATACTTGCAGCGAATATCCTCAGAACCCTGGGCTTTTCAAGAAGGGCCGCAATCGTAAGGGGCTTTCCCGGAGTTCCCCACCTCGAGCCCACATACATAGAACCCTACAAGAGCGTGGATATCGCAGGCTTCAGCGTAGTGCCACTAATTGTGGAGCATGGAAGGGAGACCCACTGGAATATATACGGCTACAGGGTCGATGACTTTGCCTATCTCACAGACTGCACATACATTCCAGAAGAGACCTTCAAGGCCCTTGAGGGCGTGAAGCACCTGGTGATAGGGGGACTCAGGAAGAAGCCCCACGGTGCACACTTCTCATTCGAGGAGGCGTACATGGTCGGAAAGCGACTGGGACTTGAAAGGTTCTACTTCACCCACATCAACCATGAGACAGCTGCAAGCGAGATCGATGAGCTCTATCCAGAGGCCCTGTCTGCCTACGATGGCATGACTCTTGAGGTGTAGGAAAGTCTCAAAATCCAGTATACTTGATTCAGGAGGCGCATATGGATTCTCTTTTTTCTGAAGCAGATCTCGATCAGGAGCTTCTGGCACTGACGAACAAGGACAACAGGATCAGGGAGGAGGTCGTCAAGGAGAAGGTCGAGGAGAAGGACTTTTCCAGAAGACTCTTCATCGTCGACGGCTATGGCCTCATATACCGCTCCTACTTCGCCTTCATTACAAGGCCGCTTACCGATGGAAAAGGACGTAACGTCTCCGCATACTTCGGCTTCTTCAATACGCTGTTTTCTCTCTTCAGGGAGTATCCCTTCGACTACTTTGTTGTTGCGATGGATGCACACGCTCCCACCTTCCGCCATGAAATGTATCCAGAATACAAGGCGAACAGGGATGCAGCTCCCGAGGATCTGCACGCGCAGGTGCCCATGATCGAAGAGACTCTGGACAAGATGAACATCCCATACATCGCCAAGGAGGGCTTCGAGGCGGATGATCTGATCGCGACCCTCTGCGCCGAGGCCAACAGGCACGAGATCGATGCTGTAATGGTCACAGGAGACAAGGACCTTCTGCAGCTTGTGAACAGACATGTGAAGGCGCTGCGGCCACCTAAGAAGAACCAGCCGAAGTACGAGTTCTTCGGCCCTGAGGAGGTCTTCGAGGAGTACCATGTCCGACCTGACCAGATTGTGGATTACCTCTCGCTGCTCGGAGATACTGCAGACAATGTTCCAGGTGTCAAGGGAATCGGAGAGAAGGGGGCTGTGAAGCTTCTCGAGGAGTACGTCTCTCTCGATGGAATCTACCGCCATCTCGACTCGCTTTCGAAGGGAAACAGGACAAAGCTCGAGGAAGGAAAAGAGAGCGCATACCTTTCGAAGAGTCTGGTCCAGCTGAAAAACGATGTCTTCAGAGTCGAGACCTTCGACGATCCTGCATACCTTGTATCGAAAATAGACTATGCAGCAGGAATTCCGGACTTCGAGAAGAACGGCTGCAGGAACCTTGCAAGGAGTGCAGCTGCCTTCGCACATGGAGAGAAGCCCGATCAGGAAAAGGAGGAGCCTGCCAGGACAGAGCCTGAAGAGGCACCGGCCTTCAAGGCACCTTCAGAGCTTCTGGGAACTGGAAGCTACAGGACAGTTTCCGATATCAAGGTCCTCAGGGCGCTCTTCGAGGAGGCCTACAGGATGGGCGGCACGATCGCATTCGATACCGAGACTACCGATGTCGATCTGAGAAACGCAGAGCTCGTCGGCTTCTCTTTCTCATACCAGCTCAGGAAGGCCTACTATGCACCTCTTGTCAGCGAGGGCGAGACCTTCCTTTCCAGAGATGATGTCGTGAAGCTTTTCCATGACTATTTCGAATCGGGAAAGCTTTCACTGATCGGGCAGAATCTTCTCTACGACCTCGGAGTGCTTTCAAAGCTCGGCATAGAGAATGTCAAGGTCGAATTCGATACCATGCTTGCGGCCTGGCTGCTCGATACTGAGACAGAGAGATTCAACCTCGACTTCCTTGCAGGCAAGTATCTTTCATACGAGACGCTGCACTACGACGATGTGGTTCCGAAGGGTAAGACCTTTGCCGATGTCTCTCTCGAGAATGCGACAAGATACTCATCAGAGGACAGCGACCTTGCCTGGAGGCTGAAGCTTCTATTCGAGCCGATGCTTGAGGAGAGTGGGCTTGTCGATGTGTACAGAAGCTACGAGCTTCCTCTGATCAAGGTACTGCTTGCAATGGAGAAGGAGGGTGTGCTGCTCGACAGGGAGTTCATGGGAAAGCTCTCCAGTACACTTGCACAGAGGGAGGATTCGCTCAGGAATGAGATATTCGCCATTGCAGGCCACGACTTCAACCTCAACTCTCCTGCACAGCTATCCAAGGTGCTCTTCGAGGAGAGGAAGCTCGAGACCGGTAAGAAGACGAAGTATGGCTTTTCCACCGATACTGCCACACTCGAGTCCCTCAAGAGTTCAGGTGACCCGATAATCGAGAAGATACTCGACTACCGCGGAGTTGCGAAGCTGCTTTCGACCTACGTCGAGACACTGCCTACGCTGACAGATGAGAATGGGAGGATCCACACCTCATATCTGCAGACAGGCACTGCGACCGGAAGACTCTCATCCAGGAATCCGAACCTGCAGAATATTCCGATCAGGACGGACGATGGGCGCCTGATACGTTCGGCCTTCATTCCAAGACCTGGCTGCATATTCCTCTCGGCAGACTACTCGCAGGTGGAGCTTGTAGTGCTTTCGCACATGTCCGGGGATGAGAATCTCAGGAAGGCTTTCCTCGAGGGTGGAGATGTCCACCGCTACACAGCTTCTCTTATCTTCAACAAGAAGCTCGAGGATGTGGAGCCGCAGGAGAGAAGGGTCGCGAAGACCATAAACTTCGGCATCATCTACGGAATGTCAGCCTTCCGCCTTGCAGGAGACCTCGGAATTTCCCGTGCAAGGGCAAAGGAGTTCATAGACACCTACTTTGCACGCTACTCGGGAGTCAGCCAGTTCATCGCCGCAACAGTGAAGAGTGCAGAGGAAAAGGGGTATGTGAAGACACTCGGAGGGCATGTCAGGAGAGTGATGGCGATCAACAGCCGCAACAAGGTCGAGAAGCAGGCTGCAGAGCGCATCGCAGTCAACACTGTCATCCAGGGGACTGCTGCCGAGATAATGAAGAGGGCCATGATCGACATCTTCAGCGAGATGGAGAAGAGAAAGCTCAGAAGCAAGATGCTTCTGCAGGTGCACGACGAGCTTATCTTCGAAGTGTACGAGGATGAGCTCGAGACACTTACCGGGATTGTAAGGACCAAGATGGAGGGAGCCCAGAAGCTTTCCGTTCCACTCAGGGTCGGAATCGAGACCGGAAGAAGATGGGGAGATATGCACTGATGATAATAGGTGTGATCGGAAGAAGCTGCTCGGGAAAGGACAGAGTCGCTCAGTTTCTCGAGGAGAAGGGAATTCCCTCCTTCAACTGCGACAGGGAGGCCCACCGGCTTCTCGATGAGCTTTCGGATCAGGTCAGGAAGCTGTTCGGTGACGAGGTGATGAGCGACGGTAAGGTCGACAGGAAAAAGCTCGGCCCACTGGTCTTTTCGGATCCGGAGAAGCTTGAAAGGCTCGAGGCTCTGCTATACCCGGCTCTGATCGAGAGGATAAAGCAGTTCGATGAAAAGCACAGGATAGTCACTGTGAACGGTGCAACTCTCGAGAAGGCGGGAATCGTCCGACTCTGCAGGGAGGTGATATTCGTATATGCACCCCTTGAGATCAGACTGGAGAGGGCCCTGAAGCGCGATGGAATCACGAGGGAGCGATTTCTTGAGCGCAATATGAACCAGAAGGAGGTCGGTCTCTCTCTCTTCGAGCAGGACAGACCGGTCTTTACTATATTGAATGATGCAGATGAGGCTTATCTTTATCGACAAATTCAGTCGTATTATGATAGACTCTCTTTCAGAGGTTATTTAAATGAGTAGCAGATCTTCGCGCACAATTGTACTGACTTTCACTACAGTTCTGGCTATAGCTGTATTCGCTGGTATCTGGACATTCAGACCAGGTCAGACCGAGGATGATATCCTCAAGGCTGCGAGAGAACGTCAGAAGCAGAGCCTCATAGAGATACAGAAACCTCTCGAGACCGATGTAAAGAAGCTTACCGAGGATGAGAAGATGGCCCAGAGAGTCAAGGAGCTTCTGCTCGAGGATGAAGAGTTCTCGGCAGCCCTTTCCGAGAAGGTCATCGCAAGCGATGCATTCAAGCAGGCCATCGACCCTATCGTGAAGGAGAGAGTCGACTACTATGCAGAGCTCTATAGGCCTGAGTTCATTGCCCTCATCGAGAAGGAGTCGGAGGTCAACAGAGAGGAGCTCGTCGACAGCCTCATAGTTCCGGTAACGGAAGCAGTATATGCAGAGTTCGAGAAGAAGGTCGGAGCCGATGCCGATGCTATTGCCGATATGGTGATGGATAGGGTCGAGGAGGAGCTTTCCACCTACATCACAAAGGAGGCACTTACTCCTATCGTACAGCAGATCATGGACGAGGGCAGAGAGCATCTTGTAATGGAAACTGTCGAGCGTGTACTTGAGGAGCTTGACAAGGGTGTCGCCGAAGCTGAGAAGACCCAGGTCATCACAGCTCCGAAGTTCAGCGATGTGAAGGTCGTGGAAAGCGAGAGCGACTACAGGACCAGAAGAAAGCAGGAGAGAGAGAAGGCAATCCAGGATGCGATGAGCAAGCTCAGAGAGAACTGATCGATCCGGATAGCTACAGTGGAAGGCGCTCGAAATGGGCGCCTTTGTCATTATCTAGGGTAGCTTCTTTCTTCTCCATCCGGCGTTGTGAAGACGACGTGGTCCTCATGTATCTCCTTCAGATACTGCCTTGTCAGTATGACCTTGCCTCCACCCTGTGGAAGGTCTGCTGTGTACTGTGGCATTGCAAGCCCAGAGACTCTCTTCCTGAGCTCCTCTTCCAGCTCAAGGCCCCTCACAATATCCACTCTGAGATGTCTTGTACCACAGACCTGGTCCCCCTGGAAGAGGTAGTAGGGCTTTATCCTGTTGAAAAGCAGCTTGTTGGAAAGCTCCTCGAGCACATCGACATCATCATTCACTCCCTTCAGAAGTACTGACTGGTTGAAGGCAGGAATTCCCATGTCGATGAATGCACTGACTGCTGCGATCGACCTCTCATTGAGCTCCCTTGGGTGGTTGAACTGCGTCATCAGGATGAAGGGTGCACCATGGTTGTGCTTCCTTATGATGTCCATCAATCTGGGGGTGAATCTCTCCGGATTCGTTGCAACGGCCCTTGTGCAGAGACGCTGTATTATATCCTCTCGTGTTCTTCTCAGACTGGAAAAGAGATAGTCGAGCCTCTCATCCGATAGCGTGAAGAGGTCTCCACCTGTAAGCAGCAGCTCCTTGACTTCAGCATGCTCCTTGAGATACTCCATGGCATCATCTATCTGCTTTTCTGAAATGGGGCCCGAGCTTGTGCCTGTGAACCTTCTTCTGAAGCAGTGCCTGCAGTATGTGAAGCACCTGTCCGTCGTGAGGAGTGCACAGCGGTTTGTGTAGTGGTGGATCAGGCGCTCTGTGACAGAGTAGTCGACCTCCTTAAGAGGATCGAGCATATCATCCAAGCTATTTTCAAGGACAGATGGGATGACCTGGCGCCTTATTGGATCGTCTGGGTCATCCGGGTCGATAAG
>LVBC01000185.1 GCA_001604265.1 Spirochaetales bacterium Spiro_01 | reverse complement strand
ACTAGCACAGTTTATGCAGTGGTGCAAATCAATATGATTCCTTTCTCGATTTTCCTGCCATATAAAAAAGAAGGGGACATGGCCGCATTGCCATGTCCCAATCCGATAGTGTCACTTCAGCTTTCTAGCGCTTCAAGTGACCTCTCATACAGCTTTCCATTTGTCGCAAGCACATCTCTCTCGTGCATATGGAAGGCCCTTCCATCCACATCTGAAAAGCGGCCTCCCGCATTCTCGATGAGCAGCTTTCCTGCAGAGAAGTCCCAGAGGTGGATTCCAAGCTCCACATAGATGTCGGTCTCTCCTGCTGCGACGGAGCAGGCGGCCAGGGCGGCGCAGTTGTATATCCTCAGGCTCATCAGCTCACGGCCCTTTTCCATGATCTTCGAGAGTATCGTGTTCCTCGCTTCGATATCGTAGGCAGGAAAGCTTGTGATCGCGATCGCCTTGTCGAAGGAGGAGACCTCCGATACGTGTATCTCCCTGTCATTGCAGTAGGACTTTTCTCCTTCGCAGGTGTAGTAGAGCAGGTCCCGTGAGATATCGTAGACGACTCCCACTACGATCTTCCTGTCACGGACAAGTGCGATCGAGATCGCAAAGAGCGGGATGCCCCTTATGAAGTTCGTCGTTCCATCGATGGGATCGATGACCCAGATGTAGCGGTCGTCTGGCAGTGCGTCTATCAGAGTATCCTCATCGACCGAGGAGGAGGAGATCGTCTCCTCACCGAAGAAGAGGTGGTCAGGGAAGCACTCCTTCAGGAATCCTGTGATCAGCCTTTCCGATTCTCCATCGACCTCGGTCACGAAATCGAACCTGCTCTTGGACTGGATCTGATGGTGTTCATATCTCTTCGAGCGCACCATCTCTCCTGCCTTCAGAGCGGCCTGCCTGGCCTTCTCAAGAAACAAAGAATAGTCTTCCATAGAGCATCACCTCTTGTCGGGAACGAGTCTCATCTTGTCCATGTTGAAGCTTAATCTGACCTCTGTGCCGTTGCGTACGATGTTTGCAGTGTTGCCGAACTCTGTCATGTAGAGCCTGAGGCCCTGGATGTCGAGTTCATACTCTATCATGTTGCCGAAGTACGAGCCGTGGACCACCTTTGCCGGAACTCCATCGCCCTCGGCAAAGTGGATATCCTCAGGTCGGATGAGACAGACACCTCCCTCGAAATCCGGAGTGCACTTGAGACTCATCCTCCTTCCGAGGATCTCAGCAGTTGCCTTTTTTGAGCCGGTCGCATGCTCGTACTCCTTGACATCGATGAAGTTCGCCTTGCCCATGAAGTTGGCAACGAAGCTGTTGGATGGGTTGGAGTAGATATCCTGGTTCGAGCCCTGCTGCTCGATCTTTCCCTCTCTCATGATGACGACCTTGTCGGAGATGGCCATCGCTTCTGCCTGGTCATGTGTGACATAGAGGCTTGTGATTCCAAGCTCCTGCTGGATTCTCCTCAGCTCGTCCCTCATGTACTCCCTGAGCTTCGCATCGAGGTTGGAGAGCGGCTCGTCGAAGAGAAGGACCTGGGGCTCTGTGACGACAGCTCTGGCAAGAGCAACTCTCTGCTGCTGGCCACCCGAGATCTGGTTGGGCATCCTCTTGGAGTATTCGCTGATCCTCATCAGCTCCATGATCTCCTTGACTCTTCGCTTTCTCTCATCCTCGCCGATCTTCTTTATCTTCAGACCGTACTCGATGTTCTCGTATACGTCGAGGTGAGGAAAGAGTGCATAGCTCTGGAACATCATTCCTATGTTCCTCTTGTTCGGCGGCAGGCTGGTCACATCCTTTCCTCCGAGCAGGATATTGCCCTCGGTCGGTATCTCGAAGCCTGCGACCATCCTCAGCATCGTCGTCTTTCCACAGCCGGAGGGGCCGAGCAGTGTCACGAGCTCGCCAGCCTTTATATCCAGACTGATTCCATCGACTGCATAGAAGTTCTCGTTGCTTCCATAGACGGGGAAGGCCTTTCTCACATTCTGAATTTCCAGTCCGACACTATTATTAGTCATGTTTTGGCCTCCTTCGTCCAAAAGCACGGTTCACGATTATTTCCATGAAGGTCATTGCAATGAGTACGATCACCATGAGAAGTACACAGTAGGCAGATGCAAGACCGAGCTTGTTCGATTCGATTGCCGACATGATCGAAACAGTCAGAAGATTCCACTTCACGGAGACAAGGAAGATGATTGCGCTGACGCTGGTCATCGAACGCACGAATGCATTGAGAAGACCGGAGTAGAGTGCGCTCTTCATGATCGGAAGCGAGATCCTCGTGAAGGTGGTGAAGTTGTTCGCTCCGAGGATCGTCGAGGCCTCCTCGATGCTCTTGTCCACCTGCCTCAGGCTATTGGAGCCGGCCTCGACACCTACCGAGAG
>LVBC01000184.1 GCA_001604265.1 Spirochaetales bacterium Spiro_01 | reverse complement strand
AAATTACCATCAACCATGACTTGTGTCAATAATCTTAGGCAGTACTTTTTTTGATTTGCTCAATCAATTTTTCGTACCTTGGATACGATACTCACTTCGTTTTTTTAATTCAAGTAGATTTTGCGAAAATTTATCCAAATATTCTTTTTTGTATACAAATCTATATATATGCATTCCATATGCGGTCATATGCAATCGAAAACAACACTTTCAGCTGTATTTTTCACATAATTGCTGCGGAAACACAAATTCCTTGTGATGGACATATCAGCATTGGATAATTTCTCTGTGGAAGAAAACAATAGCAGAAGAACAAGACTTGCCATCATAGCAGATGACTTTACAGGTGCCCTCGATACAGGAATCCAATTCGCGAAGAAGGGAATAAGAATTGCAGTGCTTTCGGTGAATGTCGAAAGAATCGAAAGTATCGAAAGCAGCATCGAGGTGATAGTATTCGATACGGAGTCCAGGCACATGGAGAGTGAATGTGCCTACAGGGCTGTATATGAGGCAGTAAAGGCGTGCCTTGCTGCAGGCTGCACCCATATATACAAGAAGACCGATTCAGGCCTCAGGGGAAATATAGGTGCCGAACTGCAGGCCGCAATGGATGCAACAGGCTTCAGGAGTCTCCACTTCATCCCTGCCCTTCCGAAGATCGGAAGGACCACTGTAGATGGAGTGCATCTGATACAGGGCATTCCTGTTGCACAGAGTCTCTTTGCAAACGATCCGATAAACCCTGTAAGGCACTCCCTTGTCAGCGAGATCATAGCAGAGACCTCATCAGCCGAGGTCTTCCTGGGGCACAGAGAGAGAGGAATCTCTGTTTATGATGCGAAGAGCGATGAGGATCTCGAGAGAATAGGAAACAGTCTTTCTGCAGAGGAGCTCAGGCTGACTGCAGGAAATGCAGGCTTTGCCGAATACCTTTCGCCTCTCATCGGACTTGAAAGCCGCAGGAACGATTGCACTCTGGAAGGCCGTGATCTTGTAATAGTATCCGGAAGCATCAACAGGATCTCGCTCGACCAGCTCGACAGGGCCCAGAGAGAGGGCTATCCAAGGATTGTACTCCAGGGCGAGAACAAGGTCAGGGAAGACTTCTTCTCCTCGGGCGCTGGAGACGATATCGTTCTGAAGGCACTTCGAAGCTGCCATGAGAGGAGAGTCTCTATCATAGATGGAGGTGACCCGAAGCTGGATACTCTCTCATACGAGTATGCCAACAGAAGGGGAATCGACGTAGACCAGCTCTGGGTCCCGATCGCAAGGAACTTCGGCTCCCTGATAAAGAGGATCATAGAGCTGGATGACTCTGTCAATATTCTTTGCATAGGAGGAGATTCCCTTATCGAGGCGCTCCATGCGCTTTCCATCGACAGCATCGTGCCTGTCGATGAGGTACTTCAGGGAGTCGTCCTGAACAGGATAGAGTATAGAGGCAAGGCCATCTCGCTGATGACGAAGTCCGGCGGCTTCGGACCCGAGGACCTTGTTCCACAGCTGGAAGGTATAATGGAAAAACTGAGCAAAGGAGAATGATATGAGTCTACCGATTATTGGAATCACAATGGGAGATCCCTTTGGGACGGGCCCTGAAATAACAGTAAAGGCACTTTCGGACAGAAGCCTGTACGAGCGCTGCAGACCTCTTGTCGTAGGAGACAGTGCAGCTCTGGAGTTTGCAATAGAGGTACAGAAGCGCCTTGGTGCAACGCCACCGGCAATCAACAGGATCGAGGATGTCAAGGCTGCCAGATTCGAATATGGTACAATCGACATACTCGATATGGGCTTCATATCGAAGGACGACTATCCTGAGATTGCAGAGCCTCCGAAGCCGCTCGGTATCGGCCCGACTGTCAAGGGAGGAGAGGCTGCATTCAACTATGTAGTGAAGGTCATAGAGCTTGCAATGAAGAAGGAGGTGGATGCCACAGTCACCAACGCACTTGCCAAGGAGGCCATAAACATGGCCGGGCACCACTTCAGTGGCCATACAGAGATATATGCTCACTACACGAAGACACCGAAGTATACGATGATGCTGGTCCACAACGACCTGCGCGTCGTCCATGTCTCTACGCACGTATCGCTCAGGGAGGCGTGCGACAGGGTCAAGAAGGAGAGAGTTCTCGATGTGATCAGGATTGCAGATATGGGCTGCAGGCAGATCGGAATAGAGAACCCCAGGATCGCTGTTGCAGGCCTGAATCCGCACTGCGGCGAGAATGGAATGTTCGGAAGAGAGGAGATCGAGGAGATACAGCCAGCCATCGATCAGGCACTTGAGGAGGGAATCAACATTCCGGACAGGAGGCCTACCCCGCCGGACACTGTCTTCTCGAAGGCGCTTGGAGGCTGGTACGACATCGTGGTCGCAATGTACCACGACCAGGGGCACATTCCTCTCAAGGTAAAGGGCTTTGTCTACAATAGAGAGGAGGGACACTGGGATGCTGTTGCAGGTGTGAACATCACGCTTGGAATCCCTATAATCCGCACCTCTGTCGACCATGGCACAGGCTTCGATCTCTCGGGATCAGGACAGTGCAATGAGATAAGTCTTGTCAATGCGATCGACTATGCGATCAGAATGGCAAACGCAAGAAGATGATCACCCAATAAACAGGAATCCCAGGCTCTCACGCCTGGGATTTCCATCTCTAGAGCTCGACATCGAGATCCAGTATATCGTCGTATATCTTTCCCTCTTTATTGCACCTTGCGTAGTACTCGACAGTCTGACCTCTCAGCATCCTGGGAAGCCACAGTGGATAATCCATGCTCATCAGATCGTAGTTCAGCTTCTTGAGAGGCATCCAGACCGGCTTCTTTCCCTCGCTCTCTCTTATGCTTCCCGAGAACTCTCTTGCCACATAGACATAGAAGCGGACATTCATATCCGGCATCTCGAAGTTGAGTCTTCCCATGTAGTCGATCTGACTGCATTCAAGTCCGGTCTCCTTTCTGAGTGTCCTTGTAGCAGTGAAGTCCTTCTTCTCTCTTCCCTTCACCTCTCCGATCGCACCAGCAAGCTTTCCTGGCTTCTTTGCCATGTTCACATTGTCCACAAGAAGGACATTGGCTCTCTCGTCGAAGGCAAAGACTATGACGAACTCCCTATTGGGTCTCCAGCCTGCCCAGGTCTTCTTCTTCTCTTCGTTCTCTCTTCTGATCTGCTCCTCCTTCGACAGCTTCACGGACTCCGGATGCTTCGTTTCATAGCATTTCAGACAGAGATTCTCGTCGCAGGAGAGGAACTCTGTTATGGACAGACGCTTCCCGCACTCCTGACAGTGTGTTCTGAAGGGAAATGTGTAGCGGTGGAAGAGCACTCCTGCAAGCAGCAGTATCAGAGGAACTGCCCAGGCCATCTTCATCTCCAGACGATTGATGTAGATAAGATAGTAGTCGATCCAGACTATTACAGAGGCCAATGTGAAGATAAGGACAGCAAGGGCCTTTCTTCTGCTCCTGTGCCCTGCCCTTATGAGGCTGAAAAGCACAAGTCCATCGAAGAAGAGGAATATGATGTACCTTTCAACGACCTTCTGTACGAAATCCTGCATTGCTCCTCCCTGGACAAAGACAAAGTAGCCCCTCTTCTGTGAAGGGCTACTATGATACTATCTTGAATTACTTCTCGATGACCATCACGGATACACCATCAGGGATGGCAGTAATGGTCGCATTCTTCTTTCCTACGAGCTTCTCTGCAATCTGCATAGCCTCCTCAAGAGAGTGTGCAGGTACCATATGAAGGCCCTTCACCATCTCATCTGGAGCTTCGGAAACATAGACGACTGTTGCCTTCTGGAGGACGCGGATGAAGATCTGGGTCTGCCACTGATCTGGAACTGTCTCGTTCCTGCCGCGCTCGAGGAAGATCCTGAGAGTCTTCTCCATATCAGGCTCATCTGCCATCTGATGGTAGAAGTGCTCGCCACCATGACCATCGTTGCTCTTTGCCATCATGATGATCACGCCGCCCTTGTTGACGGTTGCCTCGGCAGCTGTCATGCCCTTTACGGCCTGGTAGATGTTCTGGTCGAGTGGATAGCCTCCGTTCGTGGAGATTACGATATCTGCAGGCCTTGCATCGACCTTGCAGAGGGATGAGAGGAATTCGCAGCCCTTCTCATGGGCCTTTTCCATATCTCCTGCGACAGCGAAGATGGCCTCCTTCTCTGCGTTGATTACTACATTGCAGATGAATGCGAGCTTTGCCTTTCTTGCAGCCCATACCATATCCCTGTGGATCGGGTTGTCCTTCAGAATGCCTGTTCTGGCGTGAGGGTCTGCGATGAACTCGGAGCAGTGGTTTGCAAGCACTGTCGTCCTGGATGCAACGCCAGGAAGGATGGACTTCCTTGCACCTGAGAAGCCTGCAAAGAAGTGCGGCTCGATAAAGCCCTCGGAGCAGACGAGATCTGCGTCGACTACAAGCTTGTTGATGATAAGGTCGCCACCACTTGGAAGGGTTCCGATGTGCACGAGCTCGGAGTTGTCGCAGTCATGCACGATAATCTTCTCGCGCTCTACGATCTCTGGACCGAACTTGTTGACAAGCTCCTCCTTGGTAGTGCCTCTATGACAGCCGGTACTGATGAGGATAGTGATATCGGCATCCGGATTTCCCTTTCTGATCTCGGCAAGCATCGGTGGTACTATGACCTTGCTTGGAACTGGTCTGGTGTGGTCGGAAGCGATGAGGACAATGTTCTTCTTGCCCTTTGCAAGTTCGCAGAGCCTTGGGCTTCCGATCGGATTCTGCAGAGCCTCATCTACCAGCTCCTGGGGTGTCTTCTTTGCAACGTAGTGATGAAGATTGGAAACGAGAACACCCTGAAGGCGATCATCCTGAATATCCAGCTTCACGAAATCCTTTCCATAAGGGAATGATATCTGCATCTTTTCAACTCCTTGTATTTATACATTCTAGAACAAAACAGGACTAATTCAAATAGTAAAAAAGGTCACCGCTTTGCACATCTGCGGCAACCCTTGTCGATAATTGGCAGGACCTTGAACTAGATCTTAGGTTCGCTGCTCTCCTCCTCGCCCTCTTCAGAGGCAAGGGGCAGATTGTAGTTGATGAGACCCTTCTTCTCCTCGTACTTGTAGAGTGCGTTTACTACGAATGGAGTAAGCAGAGCGGTAACGATTACGGAAGCTGCGCACTGAGCTGTAGCTGCAGCAGCGTATGGCTCCCAGGTAGCGTCGACAGCTGCGATTGCAGCAGGTGTAGCTACAGAGTTGCCAGCTGAGGTTCCGACTGCAGCACCGACTGCACAGGATCTTCTGTTCTCCTTCTTGACGAGAAGCCTGTAGAGCAGGTAGGAAGGAATACCGGTCCAGACAACTGTGAGGACACCGAGGAGAATACCTGGGATACCTGCAGTTACGAGGGTCTTGAAGCTCATTCCGGCACCAAGTGGGAACGAGAACAGGAAGATGGAGATGAGCATACCTGGCTTGAGGAAGTCCCTTATCTTGTTGTCGAGGTTGCCGAGGATCATACCTACGATGATCGGGAAGATACATGCGAACAGGGTCTTGAGAGGAATTGTAGCAACACCTGTCATTCCCATGAAGAGCATCTCGTAGAAAGGACCATCATTGGAGGAGATGACTGCAACTGCACCTACGTCTGTCTTTGTACCGTACTTGGTAGCGAGAGCTGTGTAGAGACCGCCATTGGAGTTGGACATACAGCCGATCAGAGCAAGTGGAGTGATACCGAGCACGACTGCACCAGGGCCACCGACCTTAGCAAGCAGAACACCGAGGGATACACCGAAGAGGACCTTGCTGGTGTTGAGGACGACGCCCTTGTAGAGGGACTGTCCTGCACTCTTGAACTGGATCTGTGCACCGGAACAGAAGAAGAGCGTTGCGATGAGAGCGTTCGAACCATTCTTGAAGAGAGCAGTTGTGAAGCTTCCGATCTGAAGAAATTCCGGGAAGAGGGAGTTGACGATAACACCAAGCAGCAGTGGAACTACCATGATACCACCAGGTATCTTATTGATGTTGTCTAGAATAGGAACTTCGCCAAGTTTCATAGTTTTCCTCCTTTTTTTTGAAAAAATATCAATCTGGCTATTCTCAATTCTAAACGGTCTATTTCTCGTTCTCAACAAGAATTACTTT
>LVBC01000183.1 GCA_001604265.1 Spirochaetales bacterium Spiro_01 | reverse complement strand
TATCAAATCCAGAGAAACCATTAGAAATCAAAATAGCTTTAAGAAAATCCTTCGAGAGATACATATCCGAAGTAATGATTATTTTCTGCTTGGTCTTGTGTTCTATCAGATAATTGAAGACGGAATGGAGATATGGATTCTTTGTAATCAACCTCTTTTCCAGATCCAGTTCTATCTGCATGGTATCCAATGGGATTCCATATCGTTTTTCCAAATAGACATATATCTGATCAATGGTAATCTCTTTGTCTGTTTTGCTCCTGAGACTACGTTCTGCTTCGGTCCTGATTTCTCTATAGAATTGATAGTTTATAAAAAGACCGACAATATCAAAAATGGTTTTGGGTGTTGAGACCTTTCGTAATAGAAGAGTATCAAAAATATCAAATGAAATTATGTCATATTGTAGAAGCTGCTCAGACAGATTTTTGTAATCTAGAGTCTCTGGGAAATCTACATGCTTGGGGTTAAAATAGCTCTTCTTTTGAAAAATTCTGCTAATTTGCGATAAAAGGTCAATCATAGTTATCTATTGCACCCATCTGATTCCAAGAGCACCTTGGATGCTCTGCTTGAATTCTCCTTCGACATTGTGGTAGTTCCACTGCGAGATGCTTGCTGCCTGTACTCTGGCAGTGAGCTTTTCGTTTATTGGATAAGAAACACCCAGATCGAACCTGAGAGTGTGCTCGACATGTCCTGTCGGCCACATTGCATCTGATGAGCAGCCGATATCTCCCTGGCTCTCCTGATTCTGGTTGTGCGTATCCTTGTAGCCGTAGTTGATTCCCTTGTTGCCATGGATCCTGTACAGGAGGTTTCCAGCTATCTGGTATCCCTTGTCAGAGTAGTAGGTCTCTCTGAGGTTTATTCCAACTGTTCCCGGACCAAATGGGTGGCCTGAGTAATCGAGGGAGTAGGAACCATCGTAGGCGTATCCGACAATCCAGTCATAGCCATAGTGATTGGTCGTTGTTCCAGTTCTGTACTTTGTATTCAGATACAGGAATGGACTTGTGTAGATGAACTCTGCCTGCGATTCGAAGAGTCCGTGCTCCTTCTGGTCGTACTTTGTGATGTTGGCCATAAGACCGACCGCATTCGGGACTGTGGAGCCCTCTTCCACTGCAAGCTGGAACTGGTCTATTACTATCTGGGCAGAGGCGAACAGGCCTCTCCTGATTACGTACTCGAGTTCGAAGCCCATTATGTTGTTGCCTTCGTCTCCTGCTACCAGCTCGACCTCCTCCTTGTTGTTGACCCAGTTGTGCACCATGGCCATAGGCATTATGAGGCGCCAGTCGAGAGGGGAGTCGGTATTGAACATGCCACCAAGGTTCATTGCAAGGCGCAGGCGGTTCGAGAAATTCAGGTCGATTCTCTGCATCGTTCTGTTCTGATGCTCTCCATTCAGTGTGAAACCGCCAGTACCATCACCTTGCGTGTTGTCGAAGTGCGTGATGGAGAGCTCGTAGGTGATGAAATCGGAGGAGGCCTCGAACTTCATGAACTCCTGGAATGGGAAGTTGTCTCCTATCACCAGATTGCCGGTCTGTCCATTTCCAAAGGCCTGTCGGTTGCGACCGATGAAGAAATTATAGGTCCTGTTGCCGAAGGAGGCTCCTGCCTTCAGCGGGGTGTGGTTGAACATGTTATGGCTGTTGTCATCGCTCTGGACCATGAATATGTCCCAATCTCCATCGTAGCGAGGGGATAGGATGCTGGAGAAGTTCGAGAAGTTGTAGTAGTAGCCGTAGTCGTGCTTGCTGAAATTCACGCCATCATCATAGAAGCCCTCGGAGTTGTCCTGGAGGTCGTATCTGAAGTCGAGATAGAGGTTGTCTCCAAAGAGGATCTCGGCCTCGACTCCGACCATGGCCGGTCTGTCCTTGTACGGAAGGAAGAATTCGTTGTAGTAGGTACTCTTTGTATTGTTGAAGGCATAGGCCTCCAAAGCACCATCAACGGAGACTCGGAAGGCGTACTCGTCATCCTTGTACTGAGCCTTTTCAGCAGTAGCGTTCAGTTCGGCCATGACCTCATCGTAGGTCCTCTTGTCCCTTGCAGAGAGAGAGTTGTATTTGAGTCTCTTCAGGGCTCTGAGTATGTTCTCTCCACTTGTTGGGGATACTGGAGTAGGGCCGAGGACTCCGTTCATGATACAGAGCCTGTTCGTCTTCTGCCAGACAGCATCGCTCATCAGATAGGTCTTCTGGTAGTTGCTGGCAAGTAGAGCTGAGGTCATCAATACGAGGGCTACAAGGGCCAGGATCGTTCTTTTCATGCTTTATTCCTTATCAGTCTTTGATGGACATTCTCCTTGAGGATTATCACTGCAGGGAGAATGCAGAGCGTTGAAATCATCGATGCCGAAAGGCTGACGATCATCAGAAGACCAAAGTACTTTATAGGATTGAAGGAGGCAAAGGCAAGCATCACC
>LVBC01000182.1 GCA_001604265.1 Spirochaetales bacterium Spiro_01 | reverse complement strand
ATGGGACAATACTGCAGCAGTCCTCCTTTCTGCCAGTTTTAAGCTTTAAGAGACTCGATGGGCAGCAACTCCTGGATTCTGTATTTGCACTTATTGAATATCCTGGAAGCAGCATTCTGTGCATCGAAAAGGGGTATGTTTATGGTAGCAGGATATCGAATCCAGAAGTGTCTGAATCTGTTCATGTTGGTCTTCGTCACACTCTGGCTGCTCTTTGGCTGTTCGCTGGAGGCCGGGGCCGCAGAAGGAGACAGCGATGAGGAAGTAAAGAGCAGGGTCGCAAGGGTCATCGACTCCGAGCTTGAGAATGTCATTCCTCTGCTTGAGGATGAGCTCTCTCTGGAATTCGACGATGCCATGCTGCTTCACAGTGCCGATGGAGGTCTCGTGGTCTCCAGGGCCATTGAAGAAAGTGGCGGAATGGAGTACCTCCACTTTGCCGACAGGGTAGCTTCGGCTACCAGTGCCGAGGAGGTCGTGGCCGCTGCGAGGAATCTCGTTCCAGAAGAGGAGTATGAGAGGCTTCTTGAAAGTGTTGCAGAGCAGGAGGCAAGGGCGAGGGAGCTCTTCGATGAGCACTCCAGGGCGATGACCAGTGCCCAGCAGAGGGCCTTCTACAAGGACCTGAAGGCGATGGTCATAAAGGCCACAGTCCTTCTTACTGCTGGATTGGTCTACGCCTGCATGCCCAAGGCCTACTTCTGGGGCAAGGTGTCGGCGGCCTGCGCAGTCTCGGTAGCTGCAGGCATAACAGCAAGTGGCATTCTCAATGTGATCGAATACTACAAGTACGGTACGGAGTTCGAATCCCTCGACGAGTGGCTTGCCAACGTATACAGCACAGCCTATGGGGAGTGGGCGCTTGCTTCCACGATAATTGCAACAGGGACTGCTGCAAAGCGTTCTGCAGTTGTTACCGGACTCATCGTTGTCGTGTATGCACTCTACGGCGTACTCGACAACATGAAGCCTCTCATGTCAAAGTACGGCTTCTCGCTTGGGTGATGCTATGGGAAACAGGGCTGTTATAACTACAAGAGAGAAGAAGATTGGAGTGTACCTCCACTGGAATGGAGGAAGGGACAGCGTGGAGGCCTTCCTTGCATACTGCATTTTGGCCGACATAAGGCCACCTGAAAGGGACTGCTATGGCTGGGCAAGGCTCTGCCAGATAATCGCGAACTTCTTCGGCCCCGATGGTCTGTCTGTGGGAATAGACCTGTATGAACGCCTCGATACTGCCAACGGCGACAATGGCGTCTATGTGATAGAGAGGTGGAAGATAGTCGAAAGACTCTACCACGACTATCCGGAACAGGATACATATTCCCTCTGCGAGCTGCTGCTGGCAATAGACGCAGCGCAACCATCTGATCAGCAGCTGGGAGAGGAACTCATATATCAGTACCTCGATTCGAGTGCGTGCCGTAAATCTGCTTCCCCTTCCTTTTCTACATAGAAGATTGCAGGCTGAATTGTGCAGTGCTCTTCATGAAGAAGCCTTCTGGAGATGGGATAGCAAGTCAACTGGGATGCAGTGTCCATGGCCGGAATATGTTGGAATAATATAGTAGAGAAGCACTGAGTGGACATTAAGACCCTGATGGTTCTTTACAAGACGGTGCCGAGGGGTATAAATTAAAACCAGCGTATTTCCAACATATTTTCAAAGAGGTATCGAATGAAGAAAGTATTTATCAGCCTTGATACAGAGGGTCTTTCCGGACTTGTCAGCTGGAATGAGATGACTACAGATCCTTCCTGCACAGGAAAGGCATATATCCGTGAACTGGATTGGATTCTCGATGAGCTTTTCAAGCTGCATCCAGAACTCGAAGAGGTCTGCATCTGCGACTCCCATGCAAGAGGCGAGAATCTCCCATATGGTGTCTACAACGACCCGAGAGTATATCTGATCAAGGGTTATCCAAGACAGGACTACATGCTTGCCGACCTCGACTCCTCCTACGATATGCTGATGCTCGTTGGCTACCACGGCATGATCGGAACCTGGAATGCACTCATGGACCACTCCTACAGCAGCTCTGCAATCTACAATGCAAGGATCAACGGCGTAGAAGTCGGCGAGGTCGAGCTCAACAGCTACTATGCTGCCTCCCTCGGTGTCCCTCTTACCTTCGTTGCCGGTGACGACAAGCTCGAAGAGGAGCTGAAGGCCACAGAGCTCAGGCCTGCATATGTCCGCACCAAGGAGGGCCTTGGCAGATACTCCGCAAAGCTCTACAGCCCAGGCAAGCTCGAGCCTGTCTTCCGCGCTGCAGTGAAGGAGGCCTGTGCAATGGTCGAGAACGGTACAGCAAAGTGCGTTCTTGCTGGAAAGCCGACCACCCTCGAGATCGATGTAATGACCACAGTCATGGCAGACCAGCTCGAGATGATCCCAGGTGTCAAGAGAACTGCAGGAAGAACACTTACATATACCAACGACGACTTCACCGAGATCATGCACATGGTCCTCTGCATGGCACAGCTCGGAGGCAAGTTCAACAACTACCGCTGATTTCCTTTCCATTGGGACGTTGGCATCAGTAGTCAAATCCATCAAAGTTGTCCCGTTCTGGACTGGAAACAGTTCATGATGGGACAATTTTTTATAGCAAGAAGCAATTTTTGAGATTTTTTCAGTTATTTTGATAACATAATTGTTAAAAATCGGGTTATAATAATCAGAAATTGTCCGTATCTTATTGAAGTAGTGTGGTCTTTCTGAGTAGCATATGACTCAACACTGAGAAAGAACAAACTACAAATAGGAGAATCCAAATGTGGAAATACATTCTTAAGCGTCTGCTTTTGATGATTCCAATTCTCATAGGAGTTACCTTCATCGTATTCTTCATCATGAGCCTCACTCCTGGCGATCCTGCTGCAGTCATCCTTGGTGACCAGGCAACTGCCGAGGCCCTAGAGGCGATGAGGGTGGAGCTTGGACTCAACAAGCCGCTTGTCGTCCGTTACGGAAACTTCCTCTGGGATCTGATCCATGGCGACCTTGGCATCTCTTACAGGAACAGAATCCCTGTATGGCCGCAGATCATAGACAAGTTCCCGAATACCGTCGTGCTTGCAATTGCAGGTATCCTAGTTGCGCTTGCAATCGGTATTCCCGTTGGCATCATTTCGGCCAAGAAGCAGTACACGAAGCTGGACAACATCTCCATGGTACTCTCCCTGATAGGTGTCTCGATGCCGAACTTCTGGCTGGGTCTCCTTCTCTCACTTCTCTTTGCACTCAAGCTTGGCTGGCTTCCCTCCCAGGGCATGGGGCAGGGCTTCATTCCACTTCTCAGAAGCCTTGTGCTTCCTGCACTGACACTCGGAACCGGTGTTGCGGCAACCGTTGCCAGAATGACACGTTCCTCGATGCTCGAGGTAATACGCCAGGACTATATCTCCACGGCACGTGCAAAGGGTGTTGCCGAGGGTGAGATCACAAGACGCCACATGCTGAGAAATGCGATGATTCCTATCGTCACTGCAGTAGGTCTGCAGTTCGGCGTCCTCCTCGGAGGAGCTATGCTCACCGAAACGATATTCTCCTGGCCGGGTCTTGGACGACTTATGGTCGAATCCATCAACAGCAAGGACATTCCGATGGTCCTGGGAGCTACGGTCTTCCTCGCCATGATGTTCTCGATCGTCAATCTCATAGTCGATATCATCTACGCCTTCGTCGACCCTAGAATCAAGAGTCAGTACAAGAAGGCAAACGCAAGCAAGAGGGTCAAGGTATGAAGACAGTAGAAGCAACCTCAAATCCAAAGCAGAGGTCTCTATGGGTCGAGACCTGGAGAAGACTGAAGAAGGACAAGCTGGCAATCGTCGGTATGATCTTCATCCTTCTTCTATTCTGCATAGCAATTTCAACGATCGTTATCGATCTGGTAACGCACAAGTCATTCTACGATGCATATGTCATCAAGCAGAATCTCAGGATGCGCTTCAAGGGGCCATCGAAGGATCATATCTTCGGCCTCGACGAGTTCGGCAGGGACATCTTCCTCAGGATGCTCTGGGCAACCAGATACTCGCTCTTCATGGGAACCTTCGCAATCGCAATCGCAACTGTGATAGGAGGAACGCTCGGTGCCGTCGCAGGCTACTATGGCAAGGCAACGGACAATGTGATCATGAGATTCATGGATATCCTTCTGGCGATCCCGTCGATGCTGCTGGCAACTGCGATCGTCGCTGCACTGGGTACCAGTCTTACAAACGTACTCATAGCAATCGCAATATCCTATATTCCTACCTTTGCAAGAACAGTAAGGGCAAGCGTCCTTACAGTAAAGGACCAGGAGTTCGTCGAGGCCGCAAGGGCCCTGGGAGCAAGTGACTTCAGGATCATCTTCAAGTACATCATCCCGAACAGCCTTGCACCTCTCATCGTCCAGGCAACACTCGGCGTTGCCGGTGCAATCCTTTCTGTCGCAGGTCTTTCATTCCTCGGTCTTGGCATCCAGCCACCGACTCCGGAGTGGGGATCCATGCTCTCCAATGCCCGTTCCTACATCAGAGAAGGCTGGCACCTTACAGTCATCCCTGGGCTTGGAATCATGCTTACCATCCTCTCTCTGAACATCATGGGCGATGGCCTGAGAGATGCGCTTGACCCACGTCTCAAGAACTAGGAGCAGGATATGGATAACAATCTACTTGAAGTAAAGAATCTTGTAATAAACTACGAGACCGATGATGGAAACGTCCATGCTCTGAACGGTGTAACACTCTCGCTTAAGGATGGTGAGACCCTCGGTCTTGTAGGTGAGACCGGAGCAGGCAAGACCACGCTTGCAAGAGGCATCATGCGCCTTGTTCCGGATCCACCAGGAAAGATAAAGAGTGGAGAGGTCTTCTTCGAGGGAAGGGACCTGCTGAAGATAAGCGCACAGGAGATGCTCAAGGTAAGGGGCCAGTCGATCAGCATGATCTTCCAGGATCCCATGACCAGCCTGAATCCTGTCCTCACAGTCGGCTTCCAGATCGAGGAGGTAGTCAGGACCCACAACCCCGAGATGAAGAAGAGCGAGGCCTGGGAGAGGGCCTGCCAGATGCTGGAGCTTGTCGGAATCTCACGCGACAGAGCGAATGAGTATCCGCACCAGTTCTCCGGTGGCATGAAGCAGAGGGTCATCATCGCAATTGCACTTGCCTGCAACCCCAAGCTGCTCATCGCAGACGAACCGACCACTGCCCTCGATGTTACGATCCAGGCCCAGGTACTCGATATGATCAGGGCACTGAAGAAGAAGCTGAATACCTCGATGCTCCTTATTACTCACGACCTTGGTGTAGTTGCACAGACCTGCGACAGAGTCGCCATCATGTACGCTGGCGAAATTGTCGAGGAGGGTGACCTGCATCAGATATTCAAGGAGACCAGGCACCCATATACACAGGGTCTGCTCGGCTCCCTGCCATCTCTGGCTGTGGATGTGGACAGGTTGAATCCTATCAAGGGCATGATGCCGGATCCTACCAACCTTCCAAAGGGCTGCAAGTTCAGTCCAAGATGCCAGTGGGCAACTGAAAGGTGCGAGAGCGAGCATCCTGAGCTCAGAGAGCTTTCTGGTGGCCATATGTGCAGATGCTTCATGACGGAGGAGAAGTAATGGAAGAGAAGAAGGAACTGCTCCGTGTCGAGCATCTAAAGAAGTATTTCCAGACACCAGGAGGAACTCTCCACGCAGTCGATGATGTCTCATTCACGCTCAATGAGGGTACGACCCTGGGTGTCGTAGGAGAATCAGGCTGTGGAAAGTCCACTCTCGGAAGGACCATCCTGAAGCTCCACGAGCCGACAGATGGAAGAGTCTTCTTCGAAGGAAAGGACATCACGGACCTGAAGCCGAAGCAGATGAAGCCATACAGGAAGGAGATGCAGATCATCTTCCAGGATCCGTTTGCATCTCTCAATCCGAGAATGACCGTTGGCCAGACCATCAGCGAGAGCCTTCTGATCCAGAAGGCCTTCGACAGGAGGGACAAGGCAGGTCTTGAGAAGAGAGTCGCAGAGGTCATGGATCTCGTCGGTATCGCCCCTCGCCTTGTGAACAGCTATCCACATGAGCTGGATGGTGGAAGAAGGCAGAGAGTCGGCATCGGCCGTGTCCTTGCATTGAATCCGAAGTTCATCGTATGTGACGAGCCGGTATCGGCCCTCGA
>LVBC01000181.1 GCA_001604265.1 Spirochaetales bacterium Spiro_01 | reverse complement strand
GTCCATTTTGTGGCTTAGAATAGAGCCATGAACGTCACAGCAACCGACGCAAGGCTCTTCAAGACCCTTTCAAACGAGAACAACCTGAGACTTCTGCGCGCTCTCTTCGATGGAGAAAGAGCGCTCGATGAGATCGGCACAGGAGGAGCTTATATCGACGAGCTCGAAGAAAACCAGCTTATCAGAAAAAGCATCAGGGATGGCAGAGTCTTCATCAGGCTGAACAAGGTCGGCAGATTCAGGGCAATGGGAATTCTCGAATCCTATCTCAAGAGCGCATCGGATCTACCTTCCTGTGGCATGGAGCAGTAAGCTCTCACTCCTTCTCCACATCGACTACTATTATGCAGCCATCCTCTGCCCTGAAGCGGATATTGAAGCCGGCAAAGCCCATCCCGTAGACCCTGTCAGTATCATCCTGATACCTAGGTCTTGGATCCTCTGCAAGCACCTTGACAAGTGCCTGAAGCTTCTCCTCAGGGATTCTGCTTCCAAGTTCTTCTGGAAATCTGACATCGAGATGGCGTGCACCTACAGTATCCGTGAAGCCGCATCGTGCATCGCTGTGGCTGTCAGCATAGGCAAGGTATGGCTTTATATCGAAGATCGGAGTTCCATCCATCAGATCTGCACCACCAACTATCAGCACAGGGCCTACATCCTTTCTTACCTCCACAGAGATGAGTCTTACGGATGAAAGCCCAATTGCATTGGGTCTGAATGGAGAACGGGTCGCAAAGACACCTATGCGCTTTTCTCCTCCAAGGCGTGGAGGCCTGACTGTCGGAGACCAGGAGAGGCGCTCTGACTCTGAGAAGTGCCAGATCAGCCAGAGATGTGAGAACTCCTCTATGCCACGAAGTGCATCGATGTTCCTGTACTCCTTCTCGAAGATGATCTCGCCTCTCAGCTCCTCTACAAGACCACTCTGCCTCGGCACTCCGAACTTCGACTCGAAATCGGTATGGATGTGCGCAATTATCTTCATCTCTGGCATCTCAATCCTCCAGTACAGGCCTCTTGCCCGTACAAAGGTAGTAGGCTGCATTCCGGCCGCACTCGGCTCCCGCCTCGTTGTAGGCCTGCTGGTAGTAGTGCCAGCCATCCTTCATGAGTCCCCTCTCTCTCATCGAGGCATAGGCGTGAGAGACCATTATGACATCGCCCCTCATATTCGAAATCTCATCCTGCCACCTCATCATCTCATCGAACCACTCCAGCCTTCCTTCATGATTGCTGTGGCCTATCCTGAGCATGAAGATTCTTTCGACACCGTGCCTCTCAAGTTCATCGACCATCGAGAAGAAGGAGCGAATATATACATCCTTCGGAGTGTCTGCCTCGGCATCGTTCTCTCCCTGGCACCAGAGCACATAGGTCCCACCGACCCTTATATCCTTGTCTGCAAGAAAACTTCTGAGAGAGGAGAGCCTTGAGAGTGCGTCATCGAGGTACTCTGTTCCTCTCTGCCATTGGGAAATAGTGCTTCCGCCCTTACTGGCCGCTATCCCTATTACACTGTGACCACAGCCTTCGTAGTAGCTGTTCATGAAGGAGACGACAGGGCCTCCCGTCTTCATCGGTCCCCTTTCATCCCTTTCATCGTTGATGCCTCCGACCCTGTTTTCAAGCCTTCCAAAGGGCTCCTCTGCAGGAAAAAGTACATCTGGCGCCGTCACTGCCCTGAACTCCCAGCCGGCTCCGGGGATGATCTGGGGTGCTACTTCAGGGTGAAGGGAATCCGAAATACCTCTGCCGGCCATATTCGACTGTCCCATGAAAAGAAAGATGTCGTGGATCATGGCTTCAAGAGTAGCAGAAAGAATGGAATCGAGGAACTCTTTGGATTATCATTTTCACATGGCAGATTGGAATCCGGAACTATATCTCAGGTTCAGAGCACAGAGAACACAGCCGACGAGGGACCTTGCGTCGAGAATCCAGGCAAGCACTCCCAGGTCCATACTGGATGTCGGCTGTGGACCTGGAAACAGCACAGCTGTTCTGAAGGAACTCTATCCAAAAGCACGCATATTGGGAATCGACAGATCCGAAAGCATGATAGAAGCTGCAAGGAGCAGGAATCCGGATATCGAATTCCTGCGCCTCGATGCATCGACTGAGCTCGGCACTCTCGGATCGAAGTTCGATATAGTCTTCTCCAACGCCTGCATACAGTGGATAGACCACCATGAGCTGCTCATTCCTTCTCTATACGAACTTCTGGAAGTGGGCGGAGAGCTGCTCATCCAGCTTCCATACAACCATACAGAGAGTGCGAAGTACTCGATCGGGACCGTCAGGAAGAGAGAGAGCTGGAGAGAGAGGATCGGCGCTCTCGAACCACTGACGTACCTTTCCATACCCGAGTACTACAGAATACTCTCGGCACTGAGCAGCGACTTCGATATCTTCACTATCACATACGTTCATACAATGCCCTCTGTCGATGCGATCGTAGAGTGGTACAGGTCCACAGGGCTCAGACCATATATCGATGCACTTGGCTCTGATGCCGAGGCCTTCATCGATGAGTACAGAGCAGAGCTTGAAAAGAGCTACAGACCAATGGAGGATGGGAATGTACTGTTTCCATTTCCACGACTTTTCATGACAGCAAGGAGGAGAATGTGAACATTTCATGCTGCTATCTTTCGCACGGACACATCAATGGCATGGCAGAGGCACTGCTTTCTGCCGGAGCAGGGCTTGTATCGGTCTATGACCCGGATGAGAGGAAGGTCGAGAAGTTCATGAGAAAGTTTCCCAATGCAAGGGTCGCTTCCTCCTATGAGGAGGTACTCCAGGACGAAAAGGTCGATATCGTCCTCCTTGCATCCATCTACTCAAAGCGAGCTGAGCATGCGATAGCCGCACTCGAGAGTGGAAAGCATGTCTTTGTGGACAAGCCTGCCTGTACGACGATCGAGGACCTTGAGAGGATCAGAGCTGCGCAGAGGAGAGAAGGAAGGAAGTTCGGTGTCTACTACTCCGAGCATATCAACGTCGCCTCCTCGATCAGGGCAGGCGAGCTTGTCGCAGAGGGAAGAATCGGGAAGGTCGTCGAGGTCACACTGCTTGCACCGCACAAGCTCAGAGAGAATACGAGAGAGGATTGGTTCTTCAGGAAGGAGAGCTATGGCGGCATCATAACGGACATAGGGTCCCACCAGATCGAGCAGCTTCTCTTCTTCTCGGGCAGCAGTGATGCCAGGATCCTCACATCGACAGTCGGGAACTTCAACAACCCTCACCACCCAGAGTTCGAGGACTATGGCTCGCTCGTGCTGAGGCTTTCAAGTGGCGCAACAGGATACATGAGAGTCGACTGGTACACACCAGAAAGCTTTCCGGTCTTTGGAGATGGAAGACTTATCATACTTGGAACAGAGGGCTATATAGAGGTCCGCAAGTACCATGACATCTCGACAGGAGAAAGGGACTCTCTCTACCTTGTGAATGGAGAGGGAACACACCATGAGGTCTGCACAGGAAAGGTCAAGAAGCGTTTCTTTGCAGACTTTCTTTCGGATTGCGAGAATGGAACAGAGATTTCCATGAAGCAGGATTATGTGTTCAAGGTGATGGAGATTGCACTCAGAGCAGAATCAGAGGCTGATGTAGAAGGTAAATGATGGGAAGTCCCACTCATCCTGGAGGAAGTTCGTCTGTCCCTTGTTGTCCGCAAAGTAGAATGTGTGCGTCATCTTGAACTCTGCATGGAAGATGTTGAATATCCTGAAGTGCAGTCGCATATATAGGTCGGAATCGAACTCCCAGCCTATCTCATCCTTTCTGTTGTTCGTCAGGGAACCGAAACCGAAGGTCGAGAGAAGTCCTGTCTGGAAGTATGCGTAGGTCTGGTCGGACAGCACGAATGGTCCATAGACTACCAGGCTGTACTCATCCGTGAACTTGTACTTGTAGTCGGTACCACCCGCATACTTTGGGACCTTGTCGCCAAGAAGCACTCTGAAGCTGAGGTTGTTCTCCTCCATAAGCGAGAACATGTTGAGGTTCGGATGCTTCTTCTGGGCCTTCTCGTAGATGGTCAGGTACCTGTTCATGTACACGGAGTAGACCCTGTAATCTATCGGAACCTCGAATATGCTCTGGAACATATCGTTCACGAACGATGGCGAGTAGTCGATCTGGAAGCCGAAGTTGAAGTTGTTGTAGCCGGCAAGCTGGTTGACCGTCCAGGGAAAGTCGAGCCCGATCGAGAAGATATTGGCCATCTCCTTCATGTTGTCTATCAGGTCGATGTCTCCATAGACGTATGGATTTCCATTGCTGTCATTGTGCCTCATGCTGTTCTCGAAGTAGGTGTAGTTTCCATCCGCTATATTCGAGATTGCAGGGGTCGCCTGCTCCATTCTGATTCCGTATCTCAGCCAGATGCGATAGAGGTCACGTCCATTGTACTTGTTGTGCTTGAAGCCCTGGACGAACTGGGCATCCATGTAGCCTGTGATCGAACCATAGTCGACCTCGAGATCGTACTCCTCCCTTTCAGAGTAGCCGCTCTTGAAGTGGAAGGTAAGCGAGGTCGTATTTCCCTTTATCAGCTGGGGCATGCCCTTTATCCAGAACTGGTACTCTGCAAAGCAGGGTACGACGCCGTAGCCGAAATCCCCATCGAAGCCTACATTGTTGACTCCGCTGCCGAGATCGAGAGCAGAGAGAGATGACACTGAAAGAATCAGCATCAATAGCAAAGATATAGATTTTATTACTCGCTT
>LVBC01000180.1 GCA_001604265.1 Spirochaetales bacterium Spiro_01 | reverse complement strand
TCAACAAATGTGAATCAATTCGTCAAAATGTTGATATGTGCTCAGACAACAAATTAGGGTGTTTTCTGTTGTTTTTTTTTGTTGGATTGAAGGGAACTCAGATACCTTCTCATCAGAAGCTGTGAGATGCCTGGAGCCCTATGCTGATATTCAGTCGCTTGTGAGTGACGTGGAGGGTAAGAGTCCTGGTCTCGACAGGCTCTACGTCCTTCTCCCAAGGCCTATGGTATCTGAAGGTGATCAATGTGTCTCCATCGTCGACTCCCTTTATCGAGTAGCGGTGGACACCGCCAACACCTACCATGCCCTTGCTTTCACTCTGGACGAACTTGTCCTCGACCACTATAACGGTCGAATCCTCAGAGAAGCTGTAATCCCAACTGTATCCTGTAGTGGGGTTCTCAGGTAGTTCTACTGTTACAATCTCACCAACGTGGATATCGATCCTGTCTCCATCCTCGAAATTCCTGCTTCGGGTCGTACAGGAGGTGAGAAGTGCAAGAGCAAGCAGAGCAAGTAGTATCTTCTTCATACATGGAACTCCTTTGGCATCCAGTGTCCTCTGAAATAATAGACCATGAACAAGAGTGCTGTCACCGTCCAAGTAAGTGGATAGCAGAACATTATCGAAGCAATTCCCGGCCATATCTTCACTCCGGTGAACATCCAGACAAAGCGGAGCAGGCAGACTCCCGATAGGGTGAGAACGGTAGAGACGAAGACTCTGCCGCACCCCTTTATGACTCCAGACAGCATCTCTATAGGGATGTATATGAAGAAGAATGGAACTATCTCCCTTATGATTCCAATGCCGATGTCTATGACATTCCTGTCTTCGGTGAAGAAGCCCATCAGACTGCTTCCGAATATGAGGAAGCTGAACTCTACAACTGCTGTTACAAGGGCAGCCATAAGGGCACAGGTCCACATTCCTCTCTTTATCCTTGCCATATTGCCAGCTCCGTAGTTCTGGCCGACGAAGGTGGTGATCGAGATGCCGAAGGCGGTGTTTATCATCCAGTAGAAGGCGTCTATCTTGGAGTATGCGGCCCAGGCAGCTGCGCTGTCTGTACCAAGTGCATTCACTCCGGACTGTATCAGAAGATTGGAGATCGTATAGAGAGAGGTCTGTATTCCTGTTGGAACTCCAAGTCTCAATATGGCAAGAAGCTCCCTTCGGTCGAAGCCTATCTCCTTTACAGAGAGTCTTACGCTGCTGTCCAGCTTCATCAGATAGACTATCGTAAGGACCATTGAAATGGACTGGGAGAGAATCGTTGCAAGGGCAGCCCCTGCAACGCCCATCTGCAGAAATCCTACGAATACAAAGTCCAGGACTATGTTGACAAGACAGCTTGTAATAAGGAAGTAGAGCGGGTGGTTGCTGTCCCCAAGGGCGCGGAAGATTCCGCTTCCCATATTGTAGATTACCAGTGTGATGGCACCGGCGAAGAAGATGTGCATATAGGTCGAGGCCATGCCCATTATCTCCTCTGGAGTTCCAATGAGTCTCAGTGAGAAGTCTGCAAATACGTAGCCCAGAATCGAGATTGCGATACCGCCAGTGAGAGATAGGGCGACTGCCGTATGGATTGCCTTCCTGGTCCTTTCAATGTTTCCAGAGCCATAGCGCTGGGCAATTACTACCGATGCCCCTGACCCCAGTCCTAGGAAGAAGCCTATAAGCAGATTTATGATTATTCCCGTGCCCCCACCGACGGCAGCCAGAGCAGCCTTGCCAAGGTATCTTCCAACTATCACAGCATCGACTGTGTTGTACAGCTGCTGGAAGAAGGTTCCGAAGAGAATCGGGAAGAAAAATGAAAGAAGAGCCTTCGAAATAGGCCCTTCCGTAATTAGCTCGCGCTGCTTGTCTATTCTCACGCCGACAATGATAATCTTCTATCGGAAAAAAACAAGTAGCTAGCCTCTGAAAAGGTGACGAATGTCTATATCTTTCTCACCAAGCCAATGGTAGGAGAAGTAGTAGGCAATAAGAATTGCACTGTTGAGTACCCAGGAGATCGGGTAGCAGACCAGGAGACCTTCGATGGTCGGGAAGAGCTTTGCTCCGGTATAGAGCCAGAGCACACGGAAGATGCAGATACCGAAGACCGACGAGGCCGTTGTGACGACGATCTTTCCAGCCCCCTGGACTGCTCCTGTGAGCATCTCGATCGGAAGGTAGATGACCAGGTAGGGCGCAAATATCATTATGATGTTCAATCCGATCCTTATTACCTCTTGATCGGATGTGAAGAGCATGTACATGAGCCTTCCCTGGAAGGTGTACAGTAGACTCATAAAAAGTGTATAGATCGTAGAGAGCAGCATCGTTTCTCTCACAGCCCTTCTGCATCTTTCTTTGTTTCCCGCTCCATAGTTCTGTCCCACGTAGGTCGTAAGGGCCATCGAGAAGGAGCTGAGTACTGTCCAGTAGATAGAATCGAGCTTCGTATAGACTGCCCAGGCTGCGACCGTATCCGTTCCGAAGGCGTTGATTCCGGACATCATGAAGAGCTTGGATATCGTGTACATCATGGCCTGTATGCCGCAAGGAATACCTATTTTGAGCATCGCAGCTGATTCAGAGGCATCGAAGCTGATTCCTCTGAACCTGAAGCCTACATCCTTGTGGGTAACTCTGAGAAGCACTATGCTGATGATGCAGCAGACCGCCTGGGAGAGTACTGTAGCTATTGCAGCTCCGGCAACTCCCATGTTCATGGCACCTATGAAGACAAGGTCCAGAATGATATTCAGGATAGAGCCGAATATGAGACAGTACAGAGGTCTTCTGCTGTCTCCGATTGCTCTGAAGATACCGGTGACCATGCTGTAGATTATCATCATCGAAGCTCCACCGAAGTAGAGCTTGAGATATGTCTCGGACAGCTCGAAGATATCCTCTGGGGTCGCAATCACTCTCAGAAGAAGCGGAGTTGAAATAATACCGACCAGAGTGACGGCAGCACTCACCATAAGGCTTGTGAAGATGGCAGTATTGATGCTCTTCCTGGTACTCTCTATATCTCCATTGCCATAGTGCTGGCTGACAATGACTCCAGCACCCATGCTGACACCCATGAAGAAGCCTATTATCAGGCTGATTATCTGGCTGGTGCCTCCACCGACAGCAGCAAGGGCCTCCTTTCCGATCAGGTGGCCGACGATTACGCTGTCTACCGTGTTGTAGAGCTGCTGGAAGAAGGTCCCAAGAAGAATTGGAAAGAAGAGGCTGAAGATGCCTCTCCATATAGGACCCTGTGTTATGAGATTGTAGCTGCTCTTTTTTTCCACAGGATGGATAATAGCTCACAGTAGATGAATTAAGAAATACCCATCTGTTCAATTAGACTATACAAGTCTCATTGCAGGTTTCTTTCTTATGGAAAGAACTGTGCAGGCTCCTTCTCCAAATACTGCCTCCATTCTTTCGATGTAGCTCTGGAGCATATCCTGTGGCACATAGGCCTGTATCGTACCGGCAAAGCCACCGCCATGGACGCGGCATGCGCCGTCACCGGAGAGTATCTCCTCACTGAGTGAAAGTGCCAGAGAAAGACCCTGGAAGGCAGGAGACGAGGATGGATAGACGTTCTGAAGGAATCTGAAGGACGATGACCCACTGTCGTCGACCAGTGCCAGATACATCTGTATATCCCTGCTTTTCAGGGCATCGATCATGCCATCGACCCTGAGGTTCTCATTGAAGAAGTGCATCGCCCTCAGAATTGCCCTGTCGTTGTCAAGCTTAGCTCTGATATCCTTGATGCTTGCAATGAACTCGTCGTAATCGACCTCTCTCAGGACACTCTTTCCAAAGTAGGAAGCAACCTGTTTCATCTCCCTTGGAATTGCAGAGTACTCATCTGTAAGGTCGGCATGGGAGCCCTTCGTATTGACTATCACAAGCGAAAGACCATAATCCTCGAAGCTCACGTCTATTGGGGTAACGAGTGGTATCTCTTCCTTGAAGTCCATGCCGATGATGCCTCCGTAGGCACAGGCCATCTGGTCGAGAAGACCACAGGGTTTTTTAAAGTATCTGTTCTCAGCTTCGCGTCCTATGATCGCAAGCTGGACAGGATCAAGTCTGTCCCCGTTGAAGAGATTGTTGAATATCTCTGCAAGGAGCACCTCGATGCTTGCAGAGGATGAGAGTCCCGAGCCTGGCAGTACTGTACTTGTCAGTGAGGCATTGAAGCCTCCGATCTCAAGCCCTCTATCGTGGAAGGATGCGGCTATTCCTCTTATAAGGGACGCAGTTGTGTTCTTCTCGCTATCCCTGACAGAAAGGTCTGAAAGATCGACAGCAATCTCTCCGTACCCTTCGCTGATGAGCCTGACAGTCAGGTCATCCCTTGTTCTTACTGCCGCAAGTGTATCCAGGTTTATCGAACCAGCGAGGACCTTTCCGTTGTTGTGGTCTGTGTGGTTGCCACCAAGCTCTGTACGTCCGGATGCAGAAAAAAGTGCTGTGCACTCATCCTTGAAGCTGCCTCTGAAGTTGTTGTAGAGGTAAGTAATCCTTCTGTTGTTGCTTTCCTTGTCCTGCTTCTCGCCATAGAGAGAACGGTAGTGCTTGTTAGGTGTTTTCATACATCAAAGAATAGCACCTTGTCGTTTCTACTTCACCAACAATCGGACTCTTCCGAAACGTATTCTTGCCTCCTTGAATGCGACTGCTCTTTCAAGTGCCCTTGATGTTGATTTCCTGCTGAGACCCGTAATCTTCTCCAGCTTCCTGATGACATGTTCCTTTGAGTGCAGGTATGGGAAATTTCCAATTGCCCGTCTGAGCTCTGCCTCTCCAAAGGCCTCTGTATATATCCCGTCACAGCCATCGCACCCCGAGCAGGCTTCGACGAGAGGACGCCCAAGAGTCTGGATCAGTCTGCTCCTTATGCAGCCATCGGATGTGAAGATTGAATAGAGCGGACTTGTGGACGATGGATCGAGAAGAACATAGGAGGTGCTCTCATGTCCATCTCGACCGGCTCTGCCTGCCTCCTGCAGGAAGTCCTGGCTGGTAGATGGTAGATACATATGTATTACTGTCCTTACATTCCTCGAATCTACACCGAGACCAAAGGCATTGGTAGCGGCAAGTACAGCACCGGAGGTGCTTCTGAACCAGCTTTCCGTCTCGAGCCGCTCCTCCTTTGAAAGTCCTGCGTGATAGTAGCGGCAGGGATAGATACAGGAGAGAAAGGAGGAGACACGTTCGCACCTTGCCCTTGTACCACAGTAGATTATCGCATTGCGGCTGCTCTCTTCTTTCAAGAGTCGTCTGCAGTCCTGATAGGGAAAGAGAGACCTTATCCTTCTGTATCTTATGTTCTCCCTGTCTGCAGAGGAGATAAGAACGTAGGGATCAGAAGTGAAGATTATCTTCTTGAGCTTTGCCACAGTATCGGGGTTGCAGGTTGCAGAGAAGGCGAGGAGGGCGTGGGGCTTTAGAATATCTATGACCTTTGGAAGCTCCAGATATGCAGGTCGGAAGCTCTCTCCCCATGATATGACTGTATGAGCTTCGTCCAGCACGAGATAGGAGAAGGTAAGGTGTCTGAGCCTTGATAGTATGCTCTCCTGGATCAGCATCTCCGGGTTTGTGATGACAATCCTTGTCTTTCCGATCTCCAGAGCCCTAAAGGCAGCAAGCTTTTCCCCGTACTCCATCCCACCTTTGAGGACGACAAATGGGATGCCAAGCTTTCTGAGCTTGTCCGCCTGGTCGTTCATCAGTGAAATGACCGGGAATATGATAAGCGAGATACCTTTTGAAAGGTATGCTGGCAGAAGAAAGCAGATGGACTTTCCAAAGCCGGTGGAGAGCAGGGCCAGAAGGTTCTCCTGCCTTCTGCTTCTCTCGTAGCCAAGTATCTTCTCTATAAGAAGCTTCTGATTGGGTTTAAGGCATCTTATGCCGAAAACTGTCCTTGCCGTGCTGTCTATCAGGTCCTCTTCCTGATCCAATAACAATTCAATATCCATGCCTATTCTAGCCTAGAATATTGAATATTGTTTTATTATGATAAATAACAGTGCGATTTCGGAATGATATATCGTGATAATAATTTATCAGAAGGGCAAAAATATAGGGTCCCGAAGGACCCCATAACTGAGATGCGTCAGCTTACTTTGCAGCTGCTGGCTTTACGATGATCTTTGCGAGATCAGGCTTCTTCTCAAGGTTGCCTACGAGACCTCTAGCTCTTGCCTTGTTGACATAGTTAGGATCCTCGAAGGTGTAGTGGAAGTTGGTGTGGACATCGTAGGTGCCCTTCATCAGTGCGTATGCATCTTCGGTCATTACGAGCTCCTCATCGGTAGGAACAACGAAGATCTTGACCTTGGAGTCGTCTGCGCTGATGCAGGTCTCTGCATTTCTGCAGTGTGAGAGGTCGTTCTTTACTGGGTCGATCTTGATGCCGAGCTCCTCGAGACCCTGGCATGCGCCAAGTCTTACCTGCTCGCCCATCTCGCCAACACCAGCTGTGAAGACGATTGCGTCTACCTTGCCACCGAGAACAGCATAGTAGGAACCGATGTACTTCTTGATTCTGTAGCACTCGAGATCGACACCGAGCTGTGCCTTCTTGTCGCCTTCCTCAGCTGCCTTTGCAACGTCTCTTCTATCGGACATTCCGCAGATACCTACGAGACCGGACTTCTTGTTGATGAGAGTGTCCATGTCAGCAGCAGTTACGCCGAGGTTCTTTGCCATGTAAGGTACGATAGCTGGATCCATGTCACCGGTCCTGGTTCCCATTACGAGACCTTCGAGCGGGGTGAGACCCATGGAAGTATCTACACAGACACCATTCTTTACTGCACAGGCAGAAGCACCGTTACCGATGTGGAGAATGATGAGGTTGGTATCCTTGTTCTGCTTGCCGAGGAGAACGGCAGCTCTCTTTGCACAGTAGAGGTGGCTGGTTCCGTGGAAGCCATATCTTCTTACGTTGTACTTTGTGTACCACTCATATGGAACTGCATACATGTAGGCAGCTTCTGGCATTGTCTGGTGCCAAGCTGTATCCATGACAATTGCCTGTGGAACATCTGGCATGAGCTTTCTTGCAACTTCGATGCCCATGATGTTGGCTGGCATGTGCAGTGGGCCAAGTGGGATGATCTCCTTGAGCTTCTCGACGACCTCGTCGGTAACGAGAGTGGACTTCTTGAAGTACTCGCCACCATGGAGGACTCTGTGACCTACAGCACCGATCTCATCGAGGGACTTGATACAGCCGTACTTCTCGTCGACGAGCATCTTGAGGATGAGCTGGATGGCCTCCATGTGAGTTGGGCTGGAGAACCTTGCCTCATAGACCTCCTTTCCGGTTGTCTTCTGCTCGATTGTGGAGTACTCGAGACCGATTCTCTCGACGATACCTACAGTGAGAACGTCCTTGTTGTCCCAGTCATAGACCTGGTACTTTGCCGAGGAACTTCCACAGTTAAGT
>LVBC01000179.1 GCA_001604265.1 Spirochaetales bacterium Spiro_01 | reverse complement strand
CCCACAACTTTCCTGGAAGAACCGAAAGACCTTCTCTATCCTGAAGTCCGAAAGTGGTCCTGGCCTATGAGCCAGGTCACTCCTGATAGAACCTCTTCCGGTACTCCGTGGGGCTGCAGTTGAAGTGCTTCCTGAACGCCTTGGAGAAGGATATGACATCCGGGTAGCCGGTATCCAGAGCAATCTGCCCAATATACAGCGAAGGGTTTCTGAGGAAGATGGCTGCATTGTCCATCCTCACCTTTGTCTGGTACTCCTTTGGAGAGAAGCCGATAACTCTCTTGAAGGACTTGCTGAAATAGCTTCTGTCCATATTGTAGCTGTATGCCAGCTCGTTTATGTTGAGATTCTCGGCGAAGCTGTTCTCAATCTCTGTCTTTGCCTTCATCATCGTGTCAAAGCGCGTGTTGACCTTGGCCGAGTCCTTCTCCGATATGACAGTGAACAGATTCCCTATCAGGCTGAGTATGTACCACTGCTTGCCGTAGCTTATGTATTCCTTGCGTATCTTCTCGAATATTGGCCGTGCCTGTGGAAGGTACAGTATGTCGGCTTCAAGGAAGGAGGGGCAGGGCTCGCAGGTGAATCCAAGCCAGGCATAGTTCCAGGGATCGATGGCATCTGCCTCGTATGTATTCCTCTCTCCTGGTCTGATTATGAAGCACCAGTCCCTTGTCAGGTCGTAGCGCCCATTCTGTGAGTAGAAGACGCCCTTGCCGGAGAAGACGAAGTGGACGATGTAGTAGGATCTCACGTTGGGACCGAACCTGTGGTTTGGAGTGCACTGCATCTGACCGCAGTTCACAGGCCCCATGTTACCTTCGTTCGCATAGTAGAATGAGTACTTGACCACTTCCTTGTTGGTTGCTGTGTGTTCATCCATTTGTACACATTTTACCATATCATTGACAGATTTTGCTATGTATTTCTGCCATGGTGCGCCTTAATCTGAAAATGAAAGGACCGATATCGGTGGGGAAGGAATCAGTGTTCTGAGCTATTTTGCACGGGGGGCGAGATGAGTGTTCCTTTGGAAAAACACCCTAGGACAAAGCTGAGATACAGGAAGGATGTGATGCCATACATCTTCATCCTTCCCAACATGATCCTCTTTCTTGTGTTCGTTATAATTCCGATAATGGCGACCTTCTACTACAGCCTGACCAAATGGAACGGCATAGGGGCAAAGGTCTTCATCGGCTTCGATAACTACAGCAGGATATTCAGGAACAGCACATTCCGGACCTCGCTTTTCAACACCTTCATATTCACTTCTCTCGTAGTGCCGCTTGAGATGGCCTTTGGACTTCTGGTGGCAATAGTCCTTGACAAGAGGTTCCTCGGAAGGGGACTGGTCAGGGCCCTTGTGTACCTGCCATGCATGATATCCACAGTCATAACAGGTCTTGCCTTCCTGTGGCTCTTCGATACAAACCTGGGCTTCATCAACTCGCTGCTACTCTCTCTGGGAGGAGAGAAGATAAACTGGTTCACAGATAGAAGGAACGCCTTTGTGCTCATAGTGCTATCGACTCTGTGGCACACGCTCGGGACCAAGATGGTCATCTATCTTGGAGCCCTGCAGGGGATCGACAGGGAGCTCTATGAGGCCTCCACTGTCGATGGTGCAAACTCATTCCAGCGATTTCTCTACATAACGATACCTTCTCTGAGGGGAACCAATCTGTTCGTCATGATCACATCGGTCATCTCGAGCTTCAAGTCCTTCGACCTCATCTACACGATCACAGGCGGCGGTCCCAGGAATGGCACGGCCACGCTGGCACTCTACATCTACAATACTGCGTTCACGAACAACAACTTCGGCAGAGCTTCTGCAGGTGGAGTCGTGCTCTTCCTGTTCCTTCTTGTATTCACCCTGATCCGGTTCAGGATCGATAGGAGGAAGTGATATGGTCGGAAGATACATCAAAGTCAGAACATTCCTGCTGTATATGCTTGTTGTAGTGCTTTCTGCAAGCATGTTCTTCCCGATCTTCTGGATCTTCGTCACATCGGTCAAATCGGGACCGGAGGTCAGACTCTATCCACCTACGATCTGGCCCAGGGAGTTCCACTTCGAGAATCTGTCGAATGCCGTGAGGGCCTTTCCTCTGGCCCTCTGGATGAGGAATACAGTCACAGTCGCCTTCGCGGCAACAGCGATAACGGTCCTCATCAACATGCTTGCAGGGTTCGCATTTGCCAAATACAGGTTCAGGGGCAAGGGCTTTCTCTTCATGGTTGTGCTCTCGACGCTGATGATACCGACGCAGGTCATAATGGTGCCATCCTTTGTGATTGTTTCGAAGTTGGGACTCACGAACACATTCCCAGGTCTGATATTGCCTGTATGTGCGGAGGCCTTCGGACTTTTCATGGCAAAGCAGTTCATCGAGGAGATTCCGGATTCTCTGATCGAATCTGCAAGGATCGACGGCTGCTCGGAATTCGCAATATTCACAAAGGTCGTTGTGCAGAATGTGAAGCCGCTTATAAGTCTGCTTGTCATCTACACCTTCAGATGGAGATGGAACGATTTCCAGTGGCCGCTGATAGTGATCAGCAAGAAGGAGATGTACACGCTGCAGATGGGGTTGAAGTCCATCAGCGGAACCACCAATTTCCAGTGGAACGATCTGATGGCTCTCTCTCTCATATCGCTCATTCCGGTTGCTCTCGTGTTCATTGTCTTCCAGAAGCAGTTCGTGGATGGGGCGGTCAA
>LVBC01000178.1 GCA_001604265.1 Spirochaetales bacterium Spiro_01 | reverse complement strand
CAGGGCAAGGCTCCTGACTGCAGAGGATGCGGACAGGCTCCTGGATTCTCTCAGAAGCGAGACATTCACGGTCCTCTCTGTCGATGAGAAGCCCAAGAAGCAGAGTCCATACCCACCATTCACGACCTCTACACTCCAGCAGGCTGCCTCCAGCCGCCTGAAGATGAAGTCCAGCGAGACGATGCAGATCGCACAGCGTCTCTTCGAGCGCGGCTTCATAACATACATGAGAACAGACAGCGTGAACCTCTCTTCACAGTGCATCCACGCATCCAGGGAGAAGATAGCCGCTCTCTATGGGGAAGCATTCCTCTCTCCGAACGAGAGGCGCTTCAGGACCACATCTGCCGGAGCGCAGGAGGCACATGAGGCCATAAGGCCAGCTGGCAGCGATATGAGAACTCCGGAGGAGACCGGTCTTTCGGGCAGGGACCTTCAGCTCTATCGCCTTATCTGGCAGAGAACGATGGCGACCCAGATGGCAAATGCCGACAAGCTGGTCACCAGCGTGAAGATAGGTGCAAAGGATGCCGTATTCGCCGCATCAGGTACTGTCATAAAGTTCCCGGGATTCCTCAAGGTCTACGGCTCCGACGAGACCGAGGAGGGGGAAGAGAATATCCCGAATCTCTCTGAAGGAGAGACTCTCGAGCTTGAGAGTCTTGAAAGCAAGAAGCATGAAACGACACCTCCACAGCGCTACACTGAAGCAAGTTTCATAAAGAAGCTTGAAGAAGAGGGTATCGGAAGGCCGAGTACCTACGCTTCAATAATCACAACACTTCTCGATAGAGAGTACTCCATCGAGCTGAATGGTTCGATCATTCCTACCTTCCTCGGCTTTGCAGTCTACGACTACCTGCTGAAGGAGTTCCCTGTCATGATGGACTACAAGTACACAGCCGACATGGAGAGCAAGCTCGATAGAGTAGCCGGAGGAGAGGAGGACAAGCTTGCATACCTTGCAGACTTCTACTTCGGCTCGGATGGAAAGAAGGGGTTCAAGGCCAATGTCAAGGAGGCTCTCCTGAAGAAGGACGACTACAAGACACTGGAGTTCCCAAACCTTTCAGGCAGACTCTCTCTCGATGATGGCAGAGAGATCTCCTACCAGATCAAGGTAGGTCCCTATGGTGCATACCTCCTGACCGATATAGTCGGAGAGGATGGAAAGGCGGTCATCGTCAATATCCCATCCAGATTCTGCCCTGGTGTCGTTACGGACAAGGAGCTCGCGTCTCTGGTGCTTTCCAATGCGAAGATAGCTGCAGGTGAAGACCCGGATGCGATAGTCCTGAAGCACGGTTCCTTTGGCGACTACTGGTCGAAGGGTGGAAAGACAGTCAATGTCCCCAAGGGAAAGAAGAGTGCAGAGAGCTACACAGAAGAGGAGATAGAGTTCCTCTTCTCGCTGCCTTTGAATCTTGGACAGGACTCCAATGGCAACGACATCATCCTCAATAATGGCCGCTATGGTGCCTACCTCTCCTGCGGCGGAAAGAACACCACGATAAGGGGAAGCATCTTCGATATGGACCATGAGAAGGCCATTGCACTTCTCGAGGGCCCGGACCTGAATCAGCTGGAGCCATATCTTGATAAGCCGCTTGAGATCAAGAACGGCCGCTACGGCTACTACCTCAAGTGGGGAAGCGATAACATCGCACTCCCATTTGCCTACAGGAAGAATCCTGAGAAGGTGACGCAGGAGATTGCAGAGAAGCTCTGTGGAAGGACCGACGAGACGAAGGCTCCACAGAATGCTGCAAGAGAGTTCGGACTCTTTCAGGAGAAGGCCCTTTCGATCGTGGATGGAAAGTACGGCCCATATATCAAGTGGGGAAGCGAGAACATCCCGATTCCTGCCACCATGAAGGACAATATCTCTGCCATCACAGATGAGGATATCCACGCTGCAGCCCTGGCCCATGGCGCAGACAAGAGCTTTGGGGATGTGGATGGAAAGCCGCTTGGAATCTACTCTGGCCGCTACGGCTACTACATGAAGTGGGGAGATGCCAACATCAAGCTTCCTGACAGATACAAGGAGAGTTTCGAAGGCATCACAGCTGAAGAGGCTATAGAGATTGCAAGAAGCGCTGATGTGAAGACTCCGGCGAAGAGAAGAGGAAGACGCTGAAGCAGAGGAAGGAAAGGTTTCCTCCTTTCCTTTTTCTCTGCATGCTATAATCGATTCTGTATGGACAAGGAACTGATTTTCATCAGGCACGGCAGACAGACTACAAAGGACTGCAATCTCGATGTGCCGCTTTCTGATATCGGAAGAAGACAGGCAGAGCTGCTTGGAAGAAGACTCGAAGGCAATGTCTTCGACTGCATATACACCAGTGACTACATCAGGGCACTGGAGACGACAGAGATAGTGAACAGCTACCTGGGTCTTCCTGTCATGACAAGAGCGGGACTCAGGGAGATAGACTGGGGGATTCTGACGGGCCTCTCTCCTGAGGAGCTCTACGAGAAGTACGAGCACATGGAGGACAGGTATCTCTGCCTTGAGGACTACACGAACCCAGGCGGAGAGAGTGGACAGGATGTCTTCGACAGAGTGAAGCCTGTCATCGATGAGATGATAGCGGGAGATGGAAAGAGAATCCTCGTCGTAACGCACGGTGGCACTATAAGGGCCATCATCTGCGGCCTATTGGGAATTCCAATGCGCTTCAGGCTTGCATTCGGTGTCACCATAGACAATACAAGCCTTACTGAGATCCGCTACGATTCGAAGCTCGACCACTTCTCTCTGGAACGCTTCAACGACTACTCCCACCTGATGTCCGATCCCTCGCTTCTGAAGAAGAACTGGAGGGCATGATCACTTTTCAGGGTCGTACTTTCTGTAGATGTAGATGGAACGAGGGATTATGAAGAGCAGCATGAAGAACCAGCCTGCTGCGGTTGCAAAGGCAACACCCTTTATTCCATACATCGGAACGAGGATGAAGGTCGCAATCACTCTTGCTGTGATCTGTATGAGGGTCGCAAGCAGGGTCGTCTTCATCTTTCCCATACCTCTGAAGAAGCCCTGGATACCGTTCGTGAAGCCGGCTTCGAGAACAAAGAAGGCCATCAGTCCAAGGTAGCTCATTCCGAGCGAGATGAAGTCCTCTGTATTGACGAAGGCTGCAAGAAAGTAGCGACCGAAGAAGGTAAGTGTGAAGCAGATCATGACCCAGTAGCAGACTTCGAGAATGAGGCCTGAAATGTAGCCATCCTTTATTCTCTTCTTGTCTCCTGCACCTCTGTTCTGGCTTATGAAGGTCATCATTGCAGAACCGATCGACTGTTCAGGTATGAGCGCAAAGGCCTCGATCTTGGCACAGGCGCCGTAGACAGCGATTGCAGTTACACCAAGTGTGTTGATGGAGGACTGGATGAGCATCTTTCCAATCGGCTGGCAGGACTGCTGGAGTGCTGTAGCCGAACCGTATGAGAGAATATCCTTCATGACCTCTGGTCTTACCTTAATATCCGAGCGTGAGAGCTTGAGAACAGGCATTGTCGTCTGTGCCTTGTGGAAGCACATGTATGCGGATACTGCCTGCGAGATGACGGTTGCAAGTGCTGCACCGAAGACACCGAGCTTGAAGACCACTATGAATATCACATCGAGAACTGCATTGAGACAGGATGAGAATGTGAGGTACTTCAGCGGGGTCTTGGAGTCGCCTACGGCTCTCATTGCAGCGGCATATGCGTTGTAGGCGTATGTGAACGGCATGCCGAGCATTATCAGCTTCAGGTAGGTCGATGCCTCATTGAGTATCTCCTCTGGAACCCTTATGGCCCTGAGAAGCAGTCTGGAGGCAACTACACCGAGCAGCATGACTGCCAGTGAGAAGATGAGGCCAAGGAAGAGAAGAGAGAATAGGGCTGCAGCAATCTGGTCATCTTCCTTTGCACCCTTCGCCTTGCTTATGAGAACCGAGGCTCCTATAGTCAGACCGGAAACACCCAGAACGATGATGCTGAATACTGGAGAGGAGGCATTTACAGCTGCCAGGGCCGAAGTGCCTGCGGCTCTTGCGATGATGATCGAGTCGACAACATTGTACATGAGCTGGAATATATTGCCCATTACAATTGGGATAGCAAAGAAAAGGATATGCGACTTTGGATTGCCAACAGTCATATCTCGTGCCATAGAGTTCTCCTCCCGAGTTGGCAACATTATATGAATTAAAGAAAAACAAAAGAAGTAGCAAAAATCGATTTAACCTACTAGACAGAATTTTTCTTATGAGTT
>LVBC01000177.1 GCA_001604265.1 Spirochaetales bacterium Spiro_01 | reverse complement strand
ATCCTCTATATCCTCTTCATCAAGAATCTGTGGCAGCAGGGTCGAGAAGACATTGTGGCAGCTCTGCGCAGAGGCCGCTAGAACAGTATCCGTCTCCGTCCCAGCTGCAAATCTCTTTCTTTCAAGCCTGTGGCCATTGTCGTTCAAAAGCGTTGCAGAGAATTCGTAGCCTCTGGAGTCGTACATCGCCCTGAATGCTCTGTATATGCACTCCTGGTCGTTGACAGGTCCCTTCAGGGATTTCTCTCCATAGTAGTTGAAGGCCAGAGAGACGAGATGGACTCTGGGCTTTGGAATGCTCTCGAAGAGCTCACAGCCCGAGAAAAGGAGTAGAAGTGCAAGAGCAAGCAGTGCGGAAAGTCTTCTCATAGCCTGACTCCTGCTCCGACAAGCAGCGAAAGCGAATCCTGGTAGGAGGAGCGCTCGAACTGCAGCTGTGGGATTATCGAAAACCTGCTTCCCATCCTGTATTCAAGCCCTGCTGCTGCACCGATGAATGCAAGATATGTACTGCTCGAGCTGTATCTGCCACAGCCTGTGTAGATAGTGGCATTGAGTGAGAGATTCTCATTTGCAGAGACTCCAAGGGTCAGGCCTGCTCCGATATCCATGTGCATGTAGAAGGAGATAGGGGGAGCATCGACTGTCTTCGATACAAAGCGCAGAAGAAGAAAGGGAGAGAGTGTCACATAATCCGCAAGAGAGAAGGAAGACCCGAGCCTCTCATCGATGATGAAGCTGGTCCTGAATGCGACGCTGTCATCGAGGCCCCTGGTGTGTCCCTCGTTGATGCCGAAGGAGAGAGAGCTGAAGCAGCCCTCTGATGAGGCATTCAGAGAGAGAATCAGGGCCGAGAGGAGGATGAGAAGTAGGAATCTTTTCTTCATTCCAGCCTACTGTACCAGCTTTCCATCCTTGAAGAAGGAGATCATTGGCTTTCTTATGTAGAGGTTCACGAAGCGGGTGGAGGGCCTCTCGTCCGTCTCGGCAAGTATGGTCCTTCCCTCGAAGAGAAGGCCCAGCATGTACTTCGAGCCGAGGTACTCGGAGGTCGCGATCTCGCAGTGCTCCAGCTTCAGGTACATGTGCATGTCGCCATAGAAGCTTCCCTCCCTGACCTGGACTGCCTCCGGGCGGAAGAAGATGGTATCGTACCTCTCGTCTGTGGAGAAGAGGTCCGATGGCAGGCTTGTTCCCTCTCCCGAGAAGAATGCAGTGAAGAGGGTAGCGGGGTGCCTGTAGATGTTCTCCGGATTGTCCACCATCTCGATTCTTCCATCCTTCAGGATGATGATCCTGTCCGAGATGCTGAGGGCCTCTTCGACATCGTGGGTCACGTAGATAGTCGTCATGCCTTCTGCACTGTCGTGGACCCTCCTTATCTCATCCTTCAGATGCCTTCTGAGGTTTGCATCCAGCGCAGATAGCGGCTCGTCGAGAAGCAGGACTTCAGGATTCATCGCAAGTGCCCTTGCAAGTGCAACTCTCTGCATCTGTCCTCCAGAGAGGGTCGAAATCTTCCTCTTTCCAAAGCCCTCGAGTCCTACGAAGGAAAGCAGCTCCTCACGTCTTGTCCTTATGTCCTTTCTCTTCAGCTTCTGGAGCTTCAGGGCATAGGAGATGTTCTTCTCTACATTCATGTTCTCGAAGAGCGCATAGTCCTGGAAGACGAGACCGACGTGGCGCTTCTGCACCTTCTCGTTGGTGATGTCCCTTCCTGCAAGGGTGATCCTGCCCTCCTTTATCGGGGAGAGACCTGCAATTATCGAAAGGAGAGTGGATTTTCCAGAGCCGGATGGGCCTATTACCGAGACGAATTCACCGCTATCTGCAGTGAATGAAAGATTCAGACTGAAGCCTGCATATTCTACATTTACGTTCTCTAGACAAAGTGTGCTCATCCTTCACTCGACTCCTGGAACAGATATTCGCACAGAACGAATACGAGCAGTGTCATGAGTACAAGCAGTGTACCCACTGCACATGCTCCCTGATAATTGTATGAATTGATCAACCTGTATAGTTGTAAAGGTAATGTAGAAACCTTGCCCTCGGCAAGAGTCAATGTTGCATTGACTTCACCAATCGAGAGTGCAAAGGAGAAGATGAAGGCCTTGAGGATCGTGCTGGCTATGGAGGGAATCTCTACAGTGAAGCAGGCCCTGGCCTTGCCGGCTCCCAGTGTATATGCGGCCCTGAGCTGGTTGCCGCTCTGGCTTCTCAGCACCGGAAGCAGTGTCCTTATCGAGAAGGGCAGTGTGATCACGATATGTGCAAGCAGCACAAGGAGGAGTCCTGTACCATTACCGCTCCTGGGAAGTGACGATCTCAGAAGCGAGTAGCCAAGGCCCAGCGTGACCGAGCTTATCGCCATAGGAAGCATCGCAACGAGCTCGAAGAGGGGACCCTTCCTGCTCTTCGATATCCAGAGGGCCAGGGCAAGGGAAAGGATCGTCGAGAAGGTGGCGGCCAGTGCTGCTATCACAAGGCTGTTCGAAAGGGCCTTTGGGGTGTTGGCAAGTGCAAGGGAGGCCGAGAGGCCCAATAGTTCCCTGTATACCCTTGTCGTGTAGCCGATTCCCATCCTAGGGCTTGTAGAGTAGAAGCTTCTCCAGATTATCGAGGCAAGCGGGGTAATGAAGAAAAGCAGCATGAAGGCCGTATAGAGCCCAATTGCAAAGTAGGTGCGTTTCGAGGTGACACTCTTCAGTCTGGATATCCTTACCTTCTCACGGTTTCTCAGGTTCGAGGAGAAGAAGATGTAGATGGCGAGGCATAGGAAGTTGACTGTGAAGGAGTAGACACTGAGTGCTGCTGCCTTCTGAGGGGCCATGACGATGTTGTTGAGTCGATATATCTCGACCTCGATGGTGGTGAACTCGGGTCCTCCACCAAGGACAAGGATTATCGAGAAGCTCGTGAAGCAGAAGAGGAAGACGAGCAGAAGTGCAGAGAATATCGTTGGAAGTATCCTTGGAAGTGTGACTGTGAGAAAGACACGGACACTTCCTGCTCCCATCGTAAGTGCGGCATTCTCCTGGTTCCTTGAAAGGTGGCTCCAGGTATCCGTTATCAGTGAAAGTGCCACAGGGAAGTTCAGAAAGACATGTGCAAGCAGGATTGCCTTGAAGGAGTAGAGTATCTTCAATGGGGGCTCCTTGGAGCCTGAAAGCTTCATCAGCAGCCTGTTCAGTATTCCGCTGTTGCCGTAGAAGATGACGAAGCCGAGCACTACGAGGATCGATGGAAGGACGAAGCAGAGGTTTGCTATGCTCAGCATCAGCCGCCTTGTCCTGAAGCGGTAGTTGGAAAGGAGATAGGCCCCCGGCAGGGCAACAAGCACAGAAAAGAGGGCCGAGAGGAGGGCCTGACGGATTGTAAAGAGCAGGATCTTCCTGTTGTAGCCGGATGAAAAGCTCTCAAGGACAAGCCTGTTTGACAAGGAGCCTTCGACAAGGAAGGCTTCCTTCAGATTATGGTAAAGGGGCAGAAAGAAGACAAGAATCAGGATGGCAAGCGGCAGAATGCTCATTGCCGAATAGAAATCCAGTGCCCGTCTTCTCATACTCATTTAATTATTGCCTTTGTCCACTCTTCTGTCCATCTCTCAAGCTTTCTGCTGACCTCTTCCGGTCTGATTGCAAGGAGTTTTTCTGGAAGTGGTGCATAGGCGTAGGCCTCGGGAAGCTCGACTTCAGTGTTTGCCGGATACATGGAGTTGGTGATTGCGGCCTCGTACTGACCTTCGGAGAGTATGAAGTCTACAAAGGCCTCGGCCTCAGCTCTGTGCCTGCTCGTCCTCATTATTCCCAGACTCTCTATGAGAAGAGGGTGCCCCTGGTCGAATACAAGTGCCCTGTATCTGGTGCTGTTCTCGCTGAGAACGTGGTAGACAGGGCTTGTAGTATATGAGAGGACGATAGGGGCCTCACCCTCGGTGAAGAGACCATAGGCGCTGGTCCAGCCATCAGCGATTATGAGTGCATTGTCGGCTGCCCTTTTCCACCAGTCGAGATACCCATCCTCTCCGTACACTTCGACAGACCAGAAGAGAAGTGCAAGGCCCTCGATCGAGGTCCTGGGATCGATGAGTATGAACTTGTTCCTGTAGATGGGGTCAGTAAGATCCTCTAGTGATCTGGGTTCGGGAATGCCCGACTCCGTGTCGTAGACGAAGGCCAGTGCACCGTAGTCGAAGGGAAGCAGTCTCTTTTCGCTGTCGAATAGGACCTCCTTCTTCAGATTCTTTATCTCTGGCGACTCGTATGGAGCGAAGATTCCAGCCC
>LVBC01000176.1 GCA_001604265.1 Spirochaetales bacterium Spiro_01 | reverse complement strand
GTCCTGCAATGCGCAGGACCTCGTTGCTCCAATCGACTTCTCTCAGTTCTTCTTCAGCTTTGCAAGACGGTCGAGAAGGTATGGAAAGACAGCCTCGAAATCTACACCGTACCACTTCTCCTTATCCTCGCTCATTGTGACCCTGATGGACTCGACTACGAAGTCACCTGCAAGTGAATATGAATCCTCAAGGCTGAGACCTCTTGTAAGGCCTCCTACAAGCACACTTGCGAAGATATCTCCTGTACCATGGTAGCTCTGGCTCATCTTCTCATGGAAGTACCATTTTATCTTTCCGTCTTCGGAATTATATGAAGCAATACCAATCTGCCCATTCACACCCTTGACACTCTTCTGGTCCGAATCGAAGACGATGCCCTTCAGAACGATCTGCTTGGCACCGAGTGCAGCAAGCCTCTTTAGAACATCCACGATATAATCCTCGTCATAGCCTCCAGAGACATATGGAATGCCGAGCATGTAGCTTGCCTCGGTGAGGTTCGGGACGATGATGTCGGCCTCGGAGCAGAGCTTTCCCATTGCGAGTGCGAACTCTGGAGTGAAGCCAGGATAGAGCTTTCCATTGTCGGCCATGCATGGGTCTACGATGACCTTTGTATCCTTGCCTCTGAACTCGGCAAAGAGCTTGTGCATCAGCTCGAGCTGCTCGAAGGAGCCGAGGTAACCTGTATAGATTGCATCGAAGCCTATCTTCTCCTGCTTCCAGTGGGCCATAATCGGTTCAATATCACTAGTCAGGTCTCTGAATGTGAAGTTCTTGAACATAGTATGTGTCGAGAGTACTGCTGTTGGCAGGATCGAGGCCTCGACACCCATTGCTGAAATTATCGGAAGTGCGACTGTGAGAGAGCACTTTCCGACACACGAAATATCCTGTACTGTGATTATTCTTTTCATGACCCAAACTATAAGGAGAATCTGTATTCAGAAAAAGTTACAGTTTCCACTATTTTTATGGGTACAGATTTGTTATCATAAGAACATGCGCAACAGTCTCTATGAGAATCTCTACAGGAAGATAGCACTGGATATCAGGACAGGAAAGCTTGCAGCCGATTCCAAGCTTCCCTCCATCAGAGGCTATGCAGATGAGAATGGAATCTCCAGGAATACTGTATTGAATGCTTACAACCTCCTGCTCCTTGAAGGCTATATCTATTCAAAGGAGAAGAGCGGTTTCTACGTCTCTCATATGGAGGCAAATCCTCACGAAAAGAAGAGCCCGGTGAGAGAAGAGAGCGTCGTGAGAGAGGAGGAGGAGTCGCTTCTGGACCTCTCAGCAAACCTGGTGGACAGCTCGCTCTTTCCCTACAGCACGCTCCGACAGCTCTACAGAGAGGCACTCAGTGGAAGCAATATCTCGCTTCTCGAGATGGCAGGCTCCTTCAAGGGCGATGAGGAGCTCAGGTCCTCGATAGCGGAATTCGTCTACTCGCATCGTGGAATAACATGCACACCGGAGCAGGTCGTCATCGGAAATGGAACCTCCTATCATCTTCAGCAGATAGCACGTCTTTTCGAGGACAGGCCTGTGTACATCATGGAGAGACCTGGATTCCAGAGCACTCTGGAAATCGTAAAGGACACAGGCTGTCAGATAATACAGATAGAGCTTGATGAGGCTGGACTCAGAGCAGACCTGCTCAAGAGAAGAACAAAGGAGATACAGAGCACACAGCTACTGCACATATCGCCATCCCATCAGTTTCCGATGGGAACCACGATGTCAGCACCCCGCAGAAGCTCGATACTCAGCTGGGCATACTCGAAGGAGAGAAGGTACGTCATCGAGGACGACTACGATAGTGATTTCAGATATATCGGTCATCCGATTCCTTCCCTTGAAAGCATGGATACAAGGGAGAGGGTCATCTATCTCGGGACCTTCTCAAGAACGCTGACACCTTCTATGAGAATCAGCTACATGATCCTTCCAAAGCCGCTTGCCAGGCTGTATGACGAGAGATTCAGATACTACCAGTGTCCTGTCTCGAGAATAGACCAGAAGGCGCTCTCGCTCTTCATGGATCAGGGTTACTTCGTACGCCATATCAACCGCATGAAGCGCATCTACAGGACCAAAAGGGACGAGATGATAGCACTTCTCGAAAGCAGATTGCCTTCGATAGAAATCAGAGGTGAAGAGGCCGGGCTTCACTTCATAATCCACACTCCGATACCTGAAAGGACGTTGGTAAGTCAGGCTAAGAAACTAGGCCTATTCCTTAAGGGGACAGGAAATGGATGGATAATAATAGGCTATGCCCACCTGGATGGAAGCGAGATGGAAAAGGCTGTTTCGATCCTGGAACAAATTATCTCTACAAGAAAGAGTGCAAAGAATATAGAATAGACACAGAGGGAAAAGATGAAACTTATCACATACATCAAGGACAACAGCGAGAATATCGGTATTCTCAAGGACGATGGAGGGATTGTAAGGATTCCTTCCTACCCTGACATGAACAATCTCATCGAGAGTATCGATGAGAAGGGCTGGGAGGAACTCAGGGCACTCGAAAAGAAGAGTGCAGAAACATGCCTTTCTGAAGTAAGGCTCCTCTCGCCGATTCCACATCCGCGCCAGGATATACTCTGCCTTGGGCTGAACTATACAGACCATGCAAAGGAAGCAAAGCAGTACTCTACAGATGCATTCTCCTCCGACAAGGCCAAGGCAATATACTTCTCGAAGAGAGTGAATGAGTGTCTCCCAGATGGCGGCACGATCTCGGCCTTCGAGAAGCTCACACAGAGGCTGGATTACGAGGTGGAGCTTGCTGTGATACTTGGCAAGGATGCATTTAACGTCAAGGCAGAGGATGTGAAGGACTACATCTTCGGATACTCGGTATTCAACGACATGTCAGCCAGGGACCTGCAGACAGAGCACAAGCAGTGGTATTTCGGAAAGAGTCTCGATGGCTTCTGTCCAATGGGACCATGCATCACAACAGCAGATTCCGTTTCCTATCCACCAGCATTGAAGATCACATCGACAGTCAATGGCCAGCTCAGGCAGAACGGGAACACCAACATGTTCATCCACGATATCGATGAGGTCGTCTCTGAGCTGAGTCAGGGAATGACCCTGAAAAAGGGAACCATCATTGCAACAGGAACACCGAAGGGAGTTGCAATGGGAATGGAGAAGCCTGAATTCCTGAAGAAGGGAGATGTGATCGTCTGCGAGATCGAAGCAATCGGAAAGCTGACGAACACGATAGTCTAGAAAGCAGCAAGGCCGCAAGCGCGGCCTTGTTTCCTTCACTCTTCTACAACTCTGATATTCCTTATCGGCTCGATAGGGACCTGCATGTACTCTCCCTCTATCTCGAGCTCGATGAAGTCATCCATGCAGTCTGTAAGAGTTCCTATGAGACTTCCACTGGAAAAGGAGGTTATCAGGACCTTCTTTCCCAGGTAGTCATCGAAATCCATCAGATATCTGTCCATAGATCCTCCATCAATGGTGGAAGAGTCTCATGCCTGTAAAGGCAAGGACAATTCCATACTTGTCACAGCACTCGATGACAGCATCGTCCCTGAGAGAGCCACCTGGCTCGGCAATGAAGGATGCGCCACTGAGGTGTGCCCTCTCGATATTGTCGGAGAATGGGAAGAAGGCATCCGAGCCGCAAGATACACCGGAAACTGTATCGAGATAGGCTCTCTTCTCTTCAGCAGTCAGCTTCTCCGGTCTTCTTGTAAAGTACTTCTGCCAGTTGCCTTCTGCACAGACATCCTCTTCGTTCTGGTTGATGTAGCCATCGATTGCATTGTCCCTCTCGGCCCTTCCAAGCTCTGCTCTGAATGGAAGAGAGAGGACCTTGTCGCTCTGGCGCAGGAACCAGGTATCGGCCTTGCTTCCGGCAAGCCTTGTACAGTGGATCCTGGACTGCTGACCTGCACCGACACCGATTGCCTGTCCATCGTATGCATAGCAGACAGAGTTGGACTGCGTATACTTCAGTGTTATGAGAGAGATGATGAGGTCGATCCTTGCACTCTCCGGGATCTCCTTGTTCCTTGTAACTATGTTCTGAAGAAGACTGTTGTCGATCCTGAAGTTGTTCCTGCCCTGCTCGAATGTGACTCCGAAGACCTGCTTTCTCTCGACAGGAGCAGGTACATAGTCAGGGTCGATCTTCACTATGTTGTATGCTCCCTTCTTCTTTGTCCTCAGAATCTCGAGAGCCTCCGGCTCATAGCCTGGAGCGATCACTCCATCGGAGACCTCTCTCTTTATCAGCTTCGCAGTAGTGACATCGCAGGTATCGGAAAGAGCGATCCAGTCACCGAAGGAAGACATCCTGTCAGTTCCTCTTGCCCTGGCATATGCACAGGCAAGTGGTGAATCATCCAGTCCCTTTATATCGAGAACGAAGCACGCCCTCTTCAGCTTCTCAGGAAGCTTCTTGCCGACTGCAGCGCTTGTGGGGCTTACATGCTTGAATGAGGTTGCACAGCTCATGCCGGTAGCCTCCTTGAGTTCCCTGACAAGTTGCCAGGAGTTCATTGCGTCGAGAAAGTTGATATAGCCCGGTCTTCCACAGAGTATCTCGACAGGAAGCTCGCTGCCATCCTCCATGAATATCCTGGCAGGCTTCTGATTAGGATTGCATCCATACTTCAGCTGGAATTCTTTCATAGTAAAATCTCCCAATGTGGAAATCTTATAGATTAAGAGAGAATTCTACAATTGCAATTGGTGAAAGAACCGACAGATACGAGGAAAAAGCAGATTCGATATGGGTTTGACCAAAGAAACAAGATGACTCGAGCTTGGATTTCAATACCCTAAAAACCCATGTTTACCTAGCAAATGTGAGTAATA